>CAZAKD010000280.1:0-2440 GCA_964485435.1 uncultured Lachnospiraceae bacterium | reverse complement strand
TATCCCTCTTTCGCATATCCCCGTTGATATAATGCATTGGCATACATTACTGCCATATGAGAAAATACAGCACCATTTTCTTTTTGTCCATATGCAAATCCATACATTCTTCCCATATCAGTCTTTATTTCATGAAAATTGGTATTAAGCCTATAGCCACCTACAGAAGCATCGTATAGATAAGTATCCGCTGCTTGAACCATTTTCTCAATCTGTTCCTCTGTTGCCGTGTTTGACATAATAGTGAATACTTGACTTGTAAGCATCATACGCACACTTAATTCATGATCTCCCTCTACCCGTCTTCCACTATTATCATAATATCCATTATACCAAGATTGACCTTCATTGTTGGTCAACCATTCAGTTTCTCTTATATGATTTCTAATCCAATCTGCTTTGTTCTTAAGGTTTTTTGCTAATTCATCACAAGATATCAGAAGTTGCTCTCCACTAATCTTGTGAATACTTGCGTTGCAATACTGTTCTAGAATCTCCTGCTTACTATGTATATCATTATATATAGTGTTATCATCACACAATAATAATTTGAGCTCTTTTGCTAAGGATACCTTCTGAATTCCTCTTTTATTTAGCATATATAAAAGCTCTGCTATTTGTGCCAAGTTTCCACCATATATTGAGGTAAATGCAACACTTTCTCCTCTTTCTTTTGCCATATCTAAGGCATCATTCCAGTCAGCTCCACGAAGACGAATATGATTATGCTCTCCCACATCAAAGAATGCAGTTAAGTGCTGAATTAATATATGTTCTAATATACTTCCTCTATACTCTTCTCCGTTCTCAGTTTTAACATGTTGCCCAGTTTCCATTTTCCATAAGTCATCATGTCCTTCACCCCTCATTGCTTGAAAATCTTTAAAATAATACTGTTCTTTTAATAAGAGTTCAATGTCTCCACTTTGATTAATATATAATTGAGTAGTAAGGAAAGGCCAGACTCCATGATCCATCCATACGCGAGTGATATTATTACGATCTGCTATAAATTCTCCTTGACCAGTTCCAATAATCGTAGCATTGGTTCCATCCATGCGTACCCCACCATAGTTATCTAGAATCATCTCTCTTACTCCGTCTGGATTCATAAGCAAAAGTGCCAGGCAATCTTGCCATAGATCCCTCCAGCCTCTTCCTCCTTTTCCGTAATCATGATGTGGTAAAAAGGAGCAACCATAGATTCTTCTTAACATAGGTTGAAAATTCACCCAATACATCCAATTATCAAAATCTTTTGATCCTGATTGATATTGGATATTAATTTTTTTCTTCCAATACTCTTTTGTATCTTCTAGTGATTGTTTATATCTATCCTTTACTAGATATCTTCTAGCATATTCTTCTAATTCATCCTTAGAGGAACCATATCCCATAACTATAATATATGTTTTTTCTTCATTGGGTTCCAACGTTGCTGTATCAAACCCAATGCCACCCATGGCCTCATATCCATCAATACATGTGCCAGTACCTACTGCTTCTATATCTTTATCTTGTATTGCTCTAGGATTCTCAAAAGAACCTCCTTCACCAATATATGATTCCACAGTTGGGTAGAATCCCATTGGATTATCTCCACAATTAGTGCCACCAAACACACCATAAACTACAGTGTTTTTTTGATGCCCTCTCTCATCAAAGGTTAAAGTTGGATTCAAAACAATACCATCATCAGTTGTCTCTATTCGGTGAAGCAAACTAGTAACATGTCTATGATCTCTTATATTATCAGCTGACCTTCCGTATAGCGGTATTGCTACGGTAGGTGTTAACTTCATAGGCTCTTTACTTATGTTCTTAAGCGTCACAATCATTAACTCAATGGTTTCTGATGAATAAGGGACAAAAGATAGAATCTCAGACTGAATACCATATTTGTTTGAGGTCCTTGTTAACTTATGCCACATTATCCCTGCTTCTAGTTTTGTCTTTTCTTTGTTATCATTGAATAGATCTGCTTGTTGGGTAGCAGATTTACCTGTAGCTGACCAAATACCTTTTCCCTCAATATTGCACCAGAAGTTTCTACTAGATTTATTATTATGTAGGTTCTCACTACTTACTGGTTCTAGTAAGAAGGCGTTTTGACCCATCTTATTATCCCCGCCTAATGTAGGCGTAACGCTGCTCATAACCCCTGCTTCATTGGCAATGGGAAAATATAGATAACTTGTTAACTCAGGGTTTTCTAATTCAAATGTTCCATTATCGTCAATATATCTGTACTTCTTCATAAGCCCTCCTATGATATGATTATTTAAATTTATTCTTTCTCAATCATATTATAGCTTACTTAATTATTAATAAAGTGTATTAATTTTTTGATTTGGTGTGTTTTTTTTACTTTAAATTATAATGCAATAAAAAAGCAGACATTTAAGTCTGCTTTTCAATTCTAATTCTCTTTAAATAATTC
>CAZAKD010000279.1:0-2443 GCA_964485435.1 uncultured Lachnospiraceae bacterium | reverse complement strand
AGCCAACTCTTCTCTCTCCTTAGCTCTATATAGGCTGTTTGTTAACTTCATCCTTCTTATTACATCATCTTTAATTGTTGGCGAGCATAGGGTGTATTGATTCTTGCCTTTTTCTTTTGAGATATACATTGCAAGGTTGGCGTTCTTAATTAGCATCTCACTGCTTTCCCCATCCTGGGGAAATACAGAAATGCCCATGCTAGCCTTGATAAAAAACTCTTGTTCCTCTATAATTACTGGCTTGTTGAAGCACCCAATTATTTTATCCGCTAACACTCGTATATCTTCAACTTTCGATATCTGATTGATCTTAATTAAGAACTCATCTCCGCCAAATCTAGCCACTGTGTCATGTCCACGAATAGATTTAGATAATCTTACTCCTATATGTTTTAATAGTTCATCTCCACCTTCATGCCCTAAGGAATCATTGACGCTTTTGAAGGAATCGAGATTAATAAACATAACTGCTATCAGTGTCTCTGTTCTTCTTGCAAGGTGCATAAAATGTTCTAATCTATTTTTAAATAATGTTCTATTGGGCAAGCCTGTTAATGCATCATAATATGCCAAATAACTAATCTCTTTTTCTGCTTCGACTTTAGTTATCGCATCTGCTAATAGATTGGCCAATATTATTAGAATCTTCTTCTGCTCTACGCGCCATTCCTTGATATCCTTTAGTGATTCATACCATATGAACCCTAATATATCTCCTTTATTCATAACAGGAACAGCTACGCCAGAATCAAGGACATTATCACATATGTACACCATCTCGTTGTTGTTTATATGCTCTACCCACTCATGTGGTTCGTCCTGTGTTAGTTCAATGGTTTTGTGACCTGAGGCTAGAACACCTTCCTTACACCATTCATGTGCAAGGAATATCGTATCCTTAGTATCTCCAAACTTATAGAAGGAACATCTATTTATATTAAAACATCTTCCACTCTCTTCTAGTAGGTAATTAATCTTATCATCTAGATTGCTATTATTTACTTTAATAAAGTCAGCTGATACATGAGATACCATTCTTAGATAGCTAATCTGTTCTTCATTTTCCACTAATCTATTTATATATATTCGATTCACATAACGACCTATCCAAAGTGTTACACAGAATAGCATTATTCTGATACTATAATCGATCCAGTCTATGTGTACAGGCTTGTTTGGAGAGATAAGCCACACAATAATCTGCGATACCATTATAGATAGCCCTAGCCAAAACATCATGCTACGTCTATTAAATATTACTGAAATCAAAATAAATATAATTGGAACCGACCATACTGTGACGCTTCCATACTTAGCAAAACTAATTATAATAATTGGTATGGATAATGAGATAGCCCCCACGAATATAGCGTCTCTATATCTAGAGCTCATTGATATATGTAACACAGCCTGAAGAATATTACCGATTGTAAATATTATTCCGCTGAATATTAATACTATTATAATTGGTTCGTGTTTAAAATAGTAGCGAAAGATAAAGTTAGCCATAGAGCCAACTATGAAAACCATGGATATAATGTTATATATTTTAAATAGATTTACTTCATTAAGAATCTTACCTGGCTCTGCTATCTGATTCCGATCAACAGGACGCATTAATCCGTATTTCCTAATTGAGTAGAATACGGCAAGTACTGGTATTAGCATAATTAGAGGTGACATCTGCGGTATGCTGACTCCAGCATAGCTATTAACAATTATATCTGTTAATGATCCTAGGACAAATGCTGCGGCAAAAGTTCCTAGTAATAGGCGACTTTGCTTTTTCTTATTAATATCCTTTGTTTTTCTTCCCCATTGTCCAATTAATATTAATGATATTATGGAGTAGCTTACGTAGTATATATTAAAATATATGTCTCCTGCATTGTTCACTGGGATGTTAATCCATCCTCCAGGTAGTTGTTGTAGATTATAATAGATGGGAGCTTTCTCGCTTATACCAAACACATATATATTTACTAATACTGGAATATATAATAATAGGTAGAGCACTTTACTTTTTAGGACCTTCTTTCTCTCTGTAAGAAGGATGAAGAAATGCAAAAACACACTATAGGCTGAGCCCCAACCAACTGATGCAATACGCCTCCATACTAGGCTTGTCTCATAATCAGCTGCTGAGTTGGCTACCGAGAAACAAAATGCCCATACGCTAATAGATAGGCATGATACATAGAAGATTCTATTGATATTACTCCTTGGATTAAGCCATAATATATAATTCCCCAATACAATATATATAGCAAATGCACAATAGAATATCATAGTAAATATGTAAGGTGTTGTCATTCTACTCACCCCTCCGTTTCAACTCTTTTGTAGAAAAAACTTGTATAACCTATACATATTATAACACAAAGTGTGGTGATGCTGACAATTATATCGTTTTTATCTTCTTTTGCACAAGTTCAACTTAGTG
>CAZAKD010000278.1:0-2462 GCA_964485435.1 uncultured Lachnospiraceae bacterium | reverse complement strand
AAAACAGGTAATTCGACATTACAATTATAGTATAATGATAAGGTAAAATCAAGAATAACTGGTATATATGTCCTATATATCCAAACAAGGCATCACATTGTACAAAATAGCGTCTGGATTTAAAACTCACCGTTAAAAAGCATAGCAGCAGATGAAACAATGTTAAAAGCTACAACATATGATTATATATGAAAAATAAGTATATAGTTACAAAACATTTATAAAATATGAATAATATGATACTATTTTGCATAAATGGTTAGAATCTAATGATGGCTGTGATATAAGCGTGATACAAGATATGGAGAAACTGAATGATTTGGATATATCAGCTAACAAAATTAAAGACATTAGTGACCTGCAAGATAAGAAGTATATAAGTTATCTTAACATATCAAATAACGATATTGAAGATATTATAGAGAACGTTGATTCACTACGCTTTATGTTTGAATTAGAAGAATTGAAAGCAAATAATAATAAGATAGATCATATTAAAGCATTAAAAAAGCTAGACCTTAACACTATAGATATCTCAAGCATAGAAAAAAATGTAAACTTAAACACCACCTATAAAAGGAGAGTTCAACATGGATAAACACGGAGATATAATACTGAGAATATTTTTAACATTCACAGCCATAATCTTAGCCATAAGCATTTATATTGCATTACATAAGAGTCCAAGAAATATAGGAGCACTAGGAGATCCAAATATAACTTTAAGCGAAGAAGAGAAGGCTATTGTTAATCATAGAATAGGAATACTCTGCTCTCAATTGGGTATAAACGGAACAACTAGTATTGTTGATAACTTAGTACAGATTAACTATTATGTTGTTGATGAAGACCAAAAAGTGGAACTTGCAAAAACAGTGGATTCATATAATAACTGGGCAAGTGAGCAGAACAAGTTGAATAAATACAATATACGTTACATAAAGAATAAACAGATAGAGGTAGAACAAATATACCTTGACTTTGAAAATAAGGACTATTTTTCTGAGAGTATTAATAGCTTAGTGGAGTATATAGAAAACGAGAAATAATAAGAAAGAAATTAGCTAGAACTGAGCAAGGGGAGAGGGGGATAGAGATGCTAAGAATAGCTGTGGAGTGTTCTCCTAATTCAATAACAACCCCAGAAGTTTTTATTGATAATCTTATACAAGAGGTATATAAGAAGATCAGTGATAAGCTTGTGGTTAATAAGATTGAGAATGCAATGGTATGGGAGATTGAAGGAATATCTTATCGAAAATATAAGAGAAGTATAAAGAAGATTGAAAATTATTTTAATATCTACTACGGAAAGGGATTAATAGGAAGATATGCTTTTGATTATGTTGAGCTAGAACGAAAATGTTATGACTGTGGAAGTGTTATGATGTTTAAGAAGGGATGGTTTTATTGTCCTAGATGCAGTTTTAGAAGCTTCTGGTTCTTTAATGATCGTTAAGCTTTTGTATTATATCCATAATTAAAGTCGATGTGTGTATCTCTAACCATGATCTCATGGTTAGAGATATTTTTATAATAATAACCCCTTAAAAAAGGGGAACGGATAAAAGTGTTAATGGAAGAAGGAGCGACCATTTCTGAATAGAATCATATAATAGAAGTAACAAATCAAGTAAGTGAATATAGGGCTGATTATGTATTCAGATAGGGATCTTATCGTTGCAACCCAGATTGCATATTATAATTTTTCACCGGAGATTTTAAAGAATGATTACAGCAATATTACACTTAGAGAACTTCTCTTAACAGATTCATATGTCATTGATAAATTATATGAAAAGCTAGATAAAGCCAAGGAAAAAGGGCATAGCCTAAAGATTGAGAGAGCAGAAAATGCAATAAATCTATACAATGAGATCGTATCAATAGGAAGTAAATACGGGAAATGGATTATGAAAGATATTGGAGACGACAATGTTAATAGTGGTTTTTACTCTTGTCTGATTGAGACATCTATGGATAGTGCAATCATTGCCTTTCGTGGAAGTGAAAGCGAAGAAGAACAGTTTGCTAAAGACTGGATTGGCGCTGATATGGGGTTAATTCGTACCAGTTTAACGAGGCAGCAAGCCATGTCATCACTATATATGGAATATATACATTATTATTATGAGTACAAGAATTATGCAACCACAGGCCACTCCCTTGGTGGCAACCTATCTGTCCATGCAGCCATTACAGCCCCTTTTAATCTGCAAAGAAGGATTAGCCAAGTAATGAATTATGATGGCCCAGGATTTTCTCAGGAATATTTACAAGATATAGCTTATAGTCAGGGAATAAAAGATATGGGGGAGAAGATTATTCATTATCAGTGGAGTATGGTAGGTGCATTACTATACCAGATTCCTGATTCACTGTATCTTCCCGTATTAACTGTAAAAGAGATCTATCAGCGTCATGATTTAGATTCACTCATACAGAGGCATGACACTAGCTTT
>CAZAKD010000277.1:0-2465 GCA_964485435.1 uncultured Lachnospiraceae bacterium | reverse complement strand
AATTCTCTACGTGCAGCGATTGTTGCATATGAAAGATGACGAGCAAAGGAAATATGTACAAATGTTTTAGCTCCTTGTTTTTTAGCTTGTTCAACTACGGAAGTTCCCATGGAAATTTCATCAACTAATAAACAGATATCAGCTTTACTTGCAATCGTCGCAGGGTCTTCTGCTACAACACCATTGATAAATAGCATATCGGAACGAGTTTCACGCACTTTATCAATAGCAGCAGCTGCACCTGGTACAGATTGACAGAATACAATAGCCTTTACATCAGGATCGCTTGCTAGACCAACTACCTGTGCAATGGTTGCTTCTGTTTCTGTTGCGAAGTTATCAGGATAAGTAGCTGTTACAATTTTATCAGGACCATAGGCATCCAACATCTTCTGAGCTGCCTGATATTCTTCCTCCCCTTGTGATACGGTACCAGTGATAATACCAATTTTGTAATCTCCACCTTCAGTACTGGCTTGTTTACTACCTCTACAGCCAACAGCAAGGAATGCCATTAATACTGCGAGGAGTAGACTGATAATTCTCTTCATATAACCTCTCCTTTTTTCTTTTTATTTTTGGATTTTCACATTTTTATTTAGTGTAATTTATTGGATGTAAACTGTACAAAAATATACCAAATAAGTGAAAACCTAACAATTCTATTTTAACTGATAGCAAGGGTAAATACAAGAAAAATATAATGATTTAAAGCGTAATAAATTTAAAGTGTTACGATGTGAAGTGGTGAGTGATAAGTGTTAAAGTTTTAATAGATAAAAACTTAGTACTATTATATAATGGATAAAGAACAACTGAAAATAAAGGAGGAGAGAAATGTACTACTCGACACATTACAAATCTCCGCTTGGAGATATATTGATAGCTAGTGATGATAAAAATATTCTAGGATTATGGATTGGCGAACAGAAATATATCGGAAACACAATGCCAAAAGATATTACAGAAAATGATGAAATTCAAGTATTACAAGAAGGTATAGTGTGGTTAGATGATTATTTTGCTGGGAAGAAACCGGAACTGTCTAGGCTACCCCTTGCTCCAATAGGTGGTGAGTTCAAACAGCATGTGTGGAAGATTCTTACTGAGATACCGTATGGTGAGCTAACAACATACGGAAACATTGCAAAAGAAGTTGCAAGACGGATGGGGAAGGACAGAATGTCTGCACAAGCTATAGGTGGTGCTGTGGGACATAACCCGATATCTATTATTATACCTTGTCATCGTGTAGTAGGCGTCACCGGAAGTCTGACTGGTTATGCTGGTGGGATTGAGAAAAAGATAAGGCTATTGAAGCATGAAGGAGTAGATATGACCCTATTATATGTACCGAAACAAGGTTAAGTCCAATGTTTTCAAGCCTACTTTCTGGAGTTCTTTTGTTAAGTGAACGAATTAATTTGGTTGGATTCTTTGGTATAATTATCATGTTAATATCAATTGTTCTAATGAATATCACTATTCCAATAAAATCAAAAGAAATTACTGAGAATGAAGCTATCTCACCTTTGGAATCTTAATAATTTCGAAGAATACAATTTAACAATATTTATGGAGGTAATTATGAAGAAATATACGAATGGAGTTATCTATGGACATAATGATGCGAATGAGATACTAGTAGACAATGGACTTATTAAAGAGATTGGTAAGAACTTAGCTCCAGCAGATGAAACTATTGATCTAGGAGGTAAATTGATTACTGCTCCTTATGTAGATCCTCATTTACATTTAGACTATGTTTATACATTATCAGAACTTGGACAAGAAGGTGCTGGTTCAGGAACACTTTTTGAAGCGATTGAAATGTGGCCAAAATTCAAAGCGAATCTAACCATAGAAAGCGTTAAAAAACTTGCTCTTAAGGGAATTAAAGATGAGGTGTCCCAAGGTGTACAACACATCCGTACGCATATCGACGTTACTGATCCAAAGTTCACAGCTCTCAAAGCTATGCTGGAACTAAAAGAAGAGTTAAAGAATATCGTTGAAATTCAAATCATTGCATTCCCACAACAAGGAATGTATACCTATAAGGGTGGACGTGATCTGGTAGAAGAAGCACTTAAGATGGGTGCTGATGTTGTTGGAGGAATTCCACATTATGAGCCAGCAAGAGAATTCGGTGAAAAATCCGTTCACGACATAGTTGAACTAGCTTTGAAATATGAAAAATTAATAGACGTTCATTGTGATGAGACAGATGATCCACACTCACGTTTTGTTGAATTGTTAAATGCACTTGTCCTTATGGAGGACTATGGTGAAAGAACTACAGCGAGTCACACATGTTCATTTGGTTCAGCAGATAATTCATATGCATATAGAATGATAGACTTATTCAAAAAGAGTAAGATGAACTTCATCTCTTGTCCAACTGAAAATGCGTATCTTCAAGGTCGTCAGGATACATATCCTAAACGTCGTGGATTAACAAGAGT
>CAZAKD010000276.1:0-2465 GCA_964485435.1 uncultured Lachnospiraceae bacterium | reverse complement strand
ACAGCATCAATCTCATCAATAAATACGATACATGGTGAATTCTTCTTTGCTTCTTCAAATAGATCTCTTACTCTAGATGCACCAACACCAACAAACATTTCAACAAAGTCTGAACCTGAGATACTAAAGAAAGGTACCCCTGCTTCTCCAGCAACTGCTTTTGCCAGCAATGTCTTTCCTGTCCCCGGAGGGCCTACTAATAAGACACCCTTAGGAATTCTTGCTCCAACTTGAGTATACTTTTTAGGTGTTTGTAGAAAGTCAACGATTTCTTTCAACTCTTCCTTCTCTTCATCTAGGCCTGCTACATTTTTAAAAGTAGTTTTTTTATTCTCATCGGTAGTCATTTTAGCGCGACTCTTTCCAAAGTTCATCACTTTATTATTACCACCACTAGCAGCTCCTTGATTCATAAGATATGAGAAAAGAAACATAACTACTACAAATCCAAGAATATATGGTAATAGATTTGTCAAAAACCAACTTGGCTTACTTATATCATGAAGTTGATACTCTTTACCGGCCTGTATTGCCAATCCTTCCATAGTATTCGTATTGGAAGTATAAAACTCTTTCTTTGTATCATCTTTAAATTCAACTACAACTTCTCCTGTTGGAACCTCTTGATTTTGATAGATATTTATTGATTTAATATTATCCGCTTGCAAATCTTCAATAAAGTTGGCTGTATTATACTCTTTTGAATTACCAGCATCTAAGCCCTCAGACAATATCATCGCAGTAATTATAATCGCAATAATTACGACATAGAATCCCAATCCTTTTATCTGTTTCTTCAATTCAAATCCTCCTCTTAATTATTCATTCAATTATCCTTCAATCACTCCAATGTAAGGAAGATTACGATACTTTTGACCATAATCAAGTCCATATCCTACTACGAACTCATCTGGAATATTAAATCCCACATAATCTACCTTTACATCTGTCACCCTTCGCTCAGGCTTATCAAGAAGAGTACATAATTTAATACTTGCAGGCTTTCTACTATTTAGCATATCGATAAGGAAACTTAATGTTCTTCCAGAATCAATAATATCTTCAACAATTAATACATCTTTGCCTTCAATAGCATCATCTAAATCTTTTACAATCTTTACGCGACCTGAACTAACTGTTCCGTCACCATAGCTTGATACAGACATAAAATCAAGTGTCAACGGAATTGTGATTCTCTTTGCTATTTCACAAGTAAAGAAAACTCCTCCCTTTAACACACATATTAAGTGAAGATTCTTACCTTCATACTCTTCACTAATTTGAGCTGCTAATTCTTTTACCTTCGCATCTACTTCTTCCTCAGATACTAATACTCTAATTTTGTGTTCCATCTTTATATCCTCCATATATTTTCACCACTAGTACATTTTTGGTATTTTCATCAATCTTATACGCTTCACTTGTTCTATATCCCATAATCCACATAATATGATTACCATCAACAAGCAATGGGATACTGTCCCTTTTCTCTTTCGGAATCTTTTTATCTATAAAATAGGATTTTAACTTTTTTTTACTTCCTTTAGAGTCTATGGAGAAATAATCTCCTTCTTTTCTAGTTCTAATTACAACAGTATTGTCTATTTTATCATAATCAAACCATTTAGTACACCCATTTTGGGGAATTCTCAGATTTTTTTTATATTTTATAAGACTAAATTCAATCTTCTGATTTGTCTGATGAATATACTGTTCACCAGGAATTGTAATACTTTTATATTCAAACCCTACAAGTTCACTTGTTTTATTATCATTATATAAAAATAGAATATCATTATAATCTCTTTGAACAAGGATATCATAGGGAAGATTAATTTTCTTTCCAACTTGATTCTCTAAAAGCTCTAATATCATATCAATATGATTACTGGTAATGTTCTTTAGTTTTCCAGCCATTTTCTCTATAATCATTCGAACTAACTGCTTTTGTATTACAATATCTTCTTTTAATAATTCTTCCACAGAACAAATGTAAACATCCCCCTGTTGCTTAACTAATTGCGAAAAGGATGTTTTGGTATTATTTTCAATATATGCCAGGGCTTCTTCAATCATTACAGAGGTTTTAACCATATGTTCTATGGCATTATTATTAATATTCTCTACAATGTAAGGAAGAACCTCTAGTCTGATTCTATTCCTTGTATAATCAGTCATCTCATTCGTTTTATCTGTTTGATATGAGATCTTCCTTGACAGCAGATACTCTTCTATGTTTCTTCTGCTTGTTTCCAATAGGGGACGAATTATATTACCACGCGTGGGAGGTATACCACATAAACCTTTTAACCCACTTCCACGAAACAGATTAAAAAGCATTGTCTCCCCAGAATCATTCTGATTATGGGCAACAGCAATTTTATCTGTCCCATAATCACGGAATACTTTTTCAAATGCTTCATAACGAGCATCACGTCCTGCTTCTTCTTCTGATATACCCTCTT
>CAZAKD010000275.1:0-2467 GCA_964485435.1 uncultured Lachnospiraceae bacterium | reverse complement strand
AATAGGATATCAGCGTATGCGTCCGATAGGGGAAGCTAGCTGATATCCTATTTTTTTCTCCAGAACTCTTTAGTAACCTCCAAGCAAAGCGTCCCTATTTATTATTTCTTTTTTCTTTTCCAGATAAATATTCCTGCGGCAGCTACGAATGCCACTACTAGTACTATTAATGTGATATGGGAATATGTATCAATATAGCCAACTATTTTATTCCATGATGAGCCGGCTATAACTCCTAGGTAGACTAAGATAATGTTCCATATAAGAGAACCAATCAATGTGTATAAAAGGATAGATATTAAACTTCTTACAATGGGAATGCAACGGCAGAAAAACACTGTTATTTTTCCCTTTTTTTCAAACCACACAACTGCTTTTGAAACATCACCTTTTTTAAACCCTAGAAGTCTTCCCCAACGACTACCAAGCCAACTATCTAGAGTTTCTTCTGTAAAGCATCTTCCTATTCCATATAATACGACTGCACCAAGTAGTGACCCAAATGTTGCAAATATGATTACGCCTAGTGGAGACATAGTCGAATATGTTGTCATAAATCCTCCAAAGGTTAAGATTACCTCTGATGGGATCGGTGGGAATATATTCTCGATTGCTATTAAGAACATAATTCCAATATATCCGAATTGGTCCATTATTTTAATCATTAATTCTTGCATTTATGTGCTCCAATCTATTTTATTTCGTCAATCGCCTTCCCTATATCATTTCTCATATATTTATTCTCGAATGTAATCCATGATGTAGCAGAATAGGCATTGAACCTAGCCTCTTGAAGGTTGCTACCCGTTGCGGTTACACCAAGCACACGACCTCCCGCTGTTACAATTTTATCTGCTTCCCTTTTGGTCCCTGCATGAAATACATAGAATCCCTCTTGATTTTGAAAACGCTCTAACCCATCTATTACATATCCTTTCTCGTAATGTTCTGGATATCCAGCTGAAGCAAGAACAACACATACAGCCGCATTATCTTCAAATTCTAAATTAATTTCATCTAGTGTTCCATCAATACATGCTTCAAAGACCTGAACTATATCATTCTTCATTCTCGGAAGCACAACTTGTGTCTCTGGGTCTCCAAATCTAGCATTATACTCTAGAACCTTCGGCCCATCTTGGGTTAACATAAGACCAAAAAACAAGATTCCTACAAATTCTCTTCCTTCTGATCTCATAGCATCTAAAGTCGCTTGATAGATATGTTGATTACAATATTCATCAACCTCTTGGGTATAAAATGGGCTAGGCGAAAATGTTCCCATTCCCCCTGTATTTAAACCTTGATCCCCATCTAGTGCGCGCTTATGATCCTGAGCAGACGTCATTGTCTTTATGTGAGTACCGTCGCAAAAAGCCAATACAGACACTTCTCTTCCCGTCAAGAATTCTTCGATAACGATGCGATTGCCTGCAGCACCAAATTGTTTGTCAAGCATAATCGCTTTAACACCTTCTTTGGCATCTGCAATATTATAGCAGATTAATACTCCTTTTCCAAGTGCAAGTCCGTCAGCTTTTAAAACAATTGGATAATTACAGTTATCCAGATATTTCATTGCTTCTTCAGATGTATCAAAACTAACATAATCTCCGGTTGGTATATTATATTTCTTCATAAGATCTTTAGAGAACGCTTTGGAGCCCTCAATTAAAGCTGCTGCTTTGCTTGGACCAAATACTCTTAGTCCCCTGGATTGAAATACATCTACAATCCCTCCAACTAAAGGGTCATCCATACCAATTATGGTCAAATCAATCTGATTCAGCTCTGCAAAATCTGCTAGACCCTCCATATCCATAGGAGATAAACCCACACATTCTGCATATTCTTCAATTCCACCATTACCCGGTGCACAATATATCTTTTCCACCAATGGACTCTTAGATACCTTCCAAGCTATTGCATGTTCTCTTCCACCACTACCAACTATTAATACTCTCATATGTTCCTCCTTGTAGCATCTATCCGTTCTTACTTCTTACTATATTGTCTACCACGTGAATCTTATTATTTGCAATTAGGTGAATGGCCTCAGGTAAAATCTTCCACTCAGCTTCTTCCATCACTCTTTTTTGCAGTAACTCAGGGGTATCTGAATCATTTACTTCAACAGCCTTTTGTAAAATAATTGGACCAGTATCTGTTCCTTCATCTACAAAATGTACCGTAGCACCAGTAATCTTATTCCCACGTCTCAAAACAGCTTCATGAACTTTTAATCCGTAGAAACCTTCTCCACAATAAGAAGGAATTAATGATGGGTGTATATTAATTATTCTATTCTCATACCTTTCAATAATATTACTAGGAACAATCACAAGAAATCCAGCCAATACAATTAAGTCCAACTCATAGGAATCCAACTGTTCTAATAAAGCCTGGTTAAACTCATCTCTATCCTTGAAATCCTTAGGAGAAATACATTTTGCTGGTATACCTGCCT
>CAZAKD010000274.1:0-2468 GCA_964485435.1 uncultured Lachnospiraceae bacterium | reverse complement strand
GGGACGGTACCTAACTCATCAGGTACCGTCCCCACTTGTTGATTTTTATTTTTCATGGTAATATATTATAATACAAATAAGCAAACACGGAGGATTAAGAGTGAAAACAATTGCAAGCTTTACTATTGACCATATAAAACTACTTCCAGGAGTCTATGTATCTCGTAAAGATACAGTAGGTGGATCTGTTATCACAACTTTTGATCTTAGAATGACAAGACCTAATTTTGAACCTGTTATGAATACTGCTGAGATGCATGCCATAGAGCACCTGGCTGCTACATTCCTACGTAATCATCAAGAATATGGAGATAAGATAATCTACTTTGGCCCTATGGGGTGTAGAACTGGATTCTATCTATTATTAAATGGAGAATACAGATCCAAAGATATTATCCCACTACTAATTGAATTATTTGAATTCATAAAAGATTTTCAAGGCGAGGTTCCTGGAGCTAGTGCTATTCATTGCGGGAATTATCAAGATATGAATCTTAATATGGCAAGATACTTAGCTAATAAGTATCTACATGATGTACTCTATACAATAACCGAAGATAGACTGAATTATCCGAATTAAATCTCTTAATATGGAATTATTCTTTGTAGGTCGAATATAATGTAAAGACAAACAAGGATTGGAGAAAGTATGAAAGAGTCTGATATCGAGACAAACTATCACGAGAGCCCTACAAAGCATACATTAGCATTATTGAATGCAGCGCTTCCCTATGTGGACGCATATTCAAAACATTCGATGGAATTAATGGTTAAAGCAACGGAGCTATTAGATTCTATCCATCATCAACCTACAGAACTATCCACCTTAAGCTTAAATGATAGAAAAGGGGATATGGAAGGTATGCTAAATAGTATAAAAGGACTTTGCTCTCATCAAGAAAGAGACTTCATTGATACGATCATGAATATCACTAGAGCAAGAAAATTCTATCAAATCTACAAGAATGTAGCTGTAACTACACAAGATAATAAAGGTGAAAGATTAAACCCTTATGCCGAGTTGTTTGGTCTTGAAGACAACGTTAGTATGATGGATGTTATATCCTCTATGCTGACCCCTGAACAACAATCTACCTTCGAAACCTTAAATATGGTGTTAAATTCAGTTCCTAATTCTTAAAAATTGATTGGAGAATATCTATGAAAGATTTATCTTGGCTTAATAACCCCGCTCTAAAGAATATTGATCCACGAAAGCTAGCTGTTATTATTGAGATTATGAATGAAGCTGAAGGAAAAACATTAGAAAAGTCTTTGCCCGTATTAGTAAATGCTAATAATAAATTAAAAGAACATAATCTATCTTTTACACCTGAAGAAACAACTATTATTTTTGATATATTCACTATGAATATGAGTTCGGAAGAGAAATTAAAAATACAAGGGCTTAAAAAATTACTAGAAAGTAAAGTGAATAGTCGAAGATAATATTATTAAATTAAAAAGATTCTCACTGTATATAGCTACAATGAGAATCTTTTTATATATCTTCTTATTTGACAACAATATTAATGATCTTCTTTGGAACATATATCTCTTTTACAACAGTTCCTGTTAGTTTATCAGCTACAGCTTCCTTGGCTTTAGCAATTACACTATCCTTATCTAAATCAGCAGGAATTGTAACAATTCCTTTTGTCTTTCCATTAATCTGAACAGGTATCTCTAGTTCATCATCTTGCATTGCCTTTTCATCTGCCACTGGCCATGTTTCTTCAAAAACAGAACTATTATGACCAAGTTCTGACCAAAGCTCACTAGCAACATGTGGTACAAATGGTGATAATAAAATAACTGCAGTTTCCAATGTCTCTTTATCAATACCATCTTTCTTAGACATATCAATAAATTTATTATTAAACTCCATAAAACCACTCACAACTGTATTAAGGCTAAAGTTTTCAATACGTTCTGTGATTGTATGAATCATTTTATTACGAACCTTAATCATCTCTTTATTTGGAACTGTATTCTTATCTTTATTCTCCATTACAAGATTATAGAAACGGTTAATAAAGCGATATACACCATCAATTCCTCTATCATCCCACTCAGAATCTAACTCTGGCGGACCAACGAATAATTCATAAAGCCTTAGTGCGTCACAACCATAATCACGTACTAACTCATCTGGTGAGACTACATTGCCCTTAGATTTACTCATTTTAGCTCCGTCTTTACATATCATGCCTTGGTTAAATAATTCTGTAAATGGTTCATCAAAATCAATGGCCCCTATATCATTTAAGAACTTTGTGTAGAATCTAGAGTAAAGTAAATGAAGTACTGCATGCTCCACCCCACCAATATACATATCAACAGGAAGAAGTTGTTTTGCCTTCTCTTTTGAAACCAGTTCATTTTCATTATGACTATCAACATATCTTAGGAAATACCAAGAAGATCCAGCCCATTGTGGCATAGTATTCGTTTCTCTCTTTGCTGGT
>CAZAKD010000273.1:0-2481 GCA_964485435.1 uncultured Lachnospiraceae bacterium | reverse complement strand
GAAGAAGATTGTACAGTTGGTTGTGAATGTGATCGTTATATAGAAGTATGGAATAATGTATTTACACAGTTTAACAGTGATGGACAAGGTAATTATACTGAACTAGAACAAAAAAATATTGACACAGGAATGGGCCTTGAGAGACTTGCTACAATCGTTCAAGATGTGCCTTCTATTTTTGATGTAGATACTATAAAAGCATTAAGAGATAAAGTATGTGAAGTTGCTCATGTTACTTATGAGAAGGATGCAAAAACTGATGAATCCATACGTCTGATCACAGACCATATTCGTTCTGTTACATTTATGATATCTGATGGAATTATTCCTTCCAATGAAGGTAGAGGATATGTTCTTAGAAGATTATTGAGAAGAGCTGCTCGTCATGGAAGATTACTTGGCATTCAGAATAAGTTCTTAGCTACATTAAGTAAAACTGTAATTGAAACCTCAAAAGATGGATATCCAGAATTAGAAGACAAGAAAGACTATATCTTTAAACTACTTACTATAGAAGAAGATAATTTTAACAAAACCATAGATCAAGGACTTAGCATTCTTAATGAGTTAGAAGAAAACCTTGTAAAAGAAGGGAAGAGTACATTATCTGGTGAAGATGCTTTTAAACTTTACGATACTTATGGATTTCCGCTAGATTTGACGAAGGAGATTTTAGAAGAAAAAGGAATCCGTGTTGATGAAGATGGTTTTAATGAAGCAATGAATATACAAAGAGAAACGGCAAGAAGTGCTAGAAGTACAACAAATTACATGGGTGCTGACGTAACTGTATATCAACAGATTGACCCTGCAATAACTTCTGCATTTGTTGGCTATGAACATTTAGATTATACTTCTGAAATTACTGTACTTACAACAACAGAAGATATAGTGGAAGAATTAGTTGCTGGTCAAGAAGGTACCATCATAGTAAAAGAAACACCTTTCTATGGTACTGGCGGTGGACAGCTAGCAGATATTGGCCTAATTAAGACAGTTGATGCTGAGTTTGCAGTAAAAGATACAGTGAAGCTTCAAGGAGGCAAAATAGGCCACGTAGGCGAGGTTACAAAGGGTATATTTAAGCTTAATGACTCTGTAAATCTAATTGTTGATGCAGACAGAAGACAGTCTACAGCTAAAAATCATAGTGCAACTCATCTATTGCAAAAAGCATTAAAAACTGTTCTAGGTTCTCATGTTGAACAAGCAGGTTCATTTGTAAATAGTGAGAGGTTACGTTTCGACTTTACACATTTTTCTGCTATGACAAAAAAAGAGATTCAACAAGTAGAAGAGATTGTAAACCACAATATTATATTGGGACTTCCAGTAAAGACAGAAACTATGACCATTGAGGAAGCAAAAAACGCAGGAGCTATGGCTTTATTCGGTGAAAAATATGATGATACGGTACGAGTTGTATCTATGGGTGACTTTAGCATGGAACTCTGTGGTGGTACCCATGTTGGTAATACTGGCACAATTACAACGTTTAAGATTGTATCAGAGACAGGAATAGCTGCTGGAGTTAGAAGAATTGAAGCCTTAACAGCAAAAGGTGTATTCTCTTATTATAAAGAGATAGAAGAAGAATTAACTAGAGCTGCTAGAGTAGCAAAAACAGAACCAGCTGGCCTAGCAAAGAAGATTGATTCATTACATGATGAGATTAAATCACTTCATGCAGAAAATGAAAAATTAAAAAATAAGCTTGCAAAAGAATCCATGGGAGATGTACTTGAACAAGTAGTGGATATTAAGGGCGTTAAGGTATTGGCAACAATAGTTCCTGATGTAGACATGAATGGACTTCGTAATCTAGGAGATCAATTAAAAGACAAATTAGGCGAAGGCGTTATTGTTCTTGCATCTACAATTGAAGGTAAAGTAAATCTTCTTGCAATGGCAACAGATGTTCCAATGAAAAAAGGTGTGCATGCTGGTAATTTAATCAAAGAAATCGTTACTTTAGTTGGTGGCGGCGGTGGTGGACGTCCAAACATGGCTCAAGCTGGTGGTAAAAATCCTGCTGGAATTCAAGCAGCCATAGATAAGGTATCTCAAGTATTAGAAGAGCAGATACAATAGCAGAAATACTTATAGAATATAGGAAAATTAGAAAAAGGTATTGACAAAAGAATTAAGTAAATATATAATCTTTATAGTGCAATTCAAAAAATACCCAAACAGTTGTATAAGTTGTTTATGCACAATACACAACTGGAGGGAGGTTAGGTGTGAGACTATGTCAAATGTTATCGTAAAAGACAATGAAACTTTAGATAGTGCTCTACGTCGATTCAAGAGAAACTGTGCCAAGGCAGGTATTCAACAAGAGATCCGTAAAAGAGAGCATTATGAAAAGCCAAGCGTAAAACGCAAAAAGAAATCAGAGGCTGCTAGAAAAAGAAAATTTAAATAATATTTTTGGTTAGCTTGCTAGTCCTTAATCATTCTGTATGATTAAGGACTTTTTTA
>CAZAKD010000272.1:0-2511 GCA_964485435.1 uncultured Lachnospiraceae bacterium | reverse complement strand
CGTAGGAAAGGCACTAATCTAATGAAAGCTTCATAGAATGAATATAAACGATAAATTGTTGAGGTGCTTATTCTGTGAAAGCTTTTCCCAAACCTTTAAGCACCAAAGAAGAGCAAGAGTACCTAAAGCAATGTAGAGATGGTGATAAGAGAGCGAGAGAGATATTAATTGAACACAATCTGCGATTGGTTGCACATATTGTGAAAAAGTATCATTCGGGTGAAAGAGATATTGAAGACCTAATCTCTATTGGTACCATCGGATTAATTAAATCAATTGATACTTTTGATATGAATAAAGGAATTCGTCTAGCTACTTATGCTTCTAGGTGCATTGATAATGAACTACTGATGATGTTACGAAGTAATAAGAAGCAATCTAAAGAGGTATATCTCTATGAACCAATAGGTGCAGACCGAGAAGGTAACGAGATTAATCTTTTAGATATCATTGAAAGTACGGATAAGGATATTGTTGATAATATTCAATTGAGAGAAAATATTGAGAAGTTATATAAGTGTGTAGATTCTGTTTTGAACAACAGAGAAAAAGAGATTATTCGATTGCGATATGGATTATTCGGGCGAAAAGAAGTTACACAAAGGGAGATTGCAGATCAACTAGGTATATCCAGATCCTATGTATCTAGAATTGAAAAGAAAGCAATTGGTAAATTGAGTGAATGTTTTAAGTTATCATAACCATAAAACGGAAAAGAATCAATTAAACAGAAAAAATTCAATAAAACAATTGACTTATTTTAACATGCGTTGTATAATTAGCACTAATTGATTCAAAATGAAGTAAAAAATCATATAAAAAAGGCATACTTATCGAAAGATAAGGTCGCAAAGCCTAAGCCTAATGGAGATAAAACGAGAATTTTTAAATTCTCGAGAGAATACACAGTCCGATGGTCGTTTGGCTGCAACTAGAGTAAGTAATAATACTTAATTTAGTTGCATTTTTTTGGGCAAATTGTCAAAAAAGGCAAGTAAAATGGTAAAAATATTTAGTGAAAGATGCATAAAGATGTGATATTATAGTACTATAGGCCTATCTATAAAAATATATAGGTTTATCATTGGTATTATAGAGGAACAGAAGATAAGTGAGGGCTTGTGATGGATTTCAGAAAGAATAAAAAAAGACTTGGGGATCTTTTGATTCAAGAAGGATTAATTACGCAAGATAATCTTAGTAATGCATTGGTAGAGCAGAAAAAAGGATGCCGTAAGCTAGGAGAGACATTAGTTGATCTAGGCTACGTGGATGAGTTATCTATAGCAAAAGCACTACAGAAGCAATTAAAACTTGATATAGTACAATTGACAGGTATAACCATTCAGCCAGATGTTTTGGAATTAGTGAATGAACCGATACTTAGAAAATACATGCTCATACCATATGAATTTGACATGAAAGATCCCAATACTCTAAAAGTAGCAATGTCAGATCCAATGGATATTATAGCAATTGACGACCTGTCGATTATCACCAATCTAAAGATAACGCCTGTAATAGCACTCTCCAGAGAGATTGCAGCTGCCATTGATAGATATTATGGTAATGCAGAAGCTATGGCTGTTGCAGAGAGATATTCCAAAGAGAAAGAGATTCAGAATAAAGAAAAAGAAGACCAAGAGAATAATGATGAGGTAAATAATTCGCCTATAGTTATTCTAGTAAAGTCTATGATAGAACAAGCAGTTAGACAAAGGTCAAGTGATATACATATTGAACCTTATGAGAAAATCGTAAGAGTTCGTTACCGTGTTGATGGAATGTTAAAAGAGATTGCAAAATATGATATCAATCTTCTATCCGCAATTGTAGCCAGAATTAAGATTATTGGTGGTATGGATATCTCTGAGAAAAGAAAACCTCAAGATGGTCGAATAACCGTATATGTTGATAGAGAAGAGTTTGATATTCGAGCTTCCATCTTACCTACTGTGTTTGGAGAGAAGATAGTAATGCGTCTAACTTCTAAGAAGGGTCTTACAAAAGACAAGAAAGATCTTGGTTTTTCCCATGAAGAGATGAAGAAGTTTGATGCTATCTTATCCAAACCTCATGGAATGATATTAGTTACAGGACCAACAGGAAGTGGTAAGTCAACAACTCTCTATACTGCCCTAAGTGAACTGAATAAAGAAGATGTTAATATTATTACAGTAGAAGATCCTGTTGAAGCCAATATTGATGGTATTAATCAGGTACAAGTGAATCCTAAAGCAGAATTAACCTTCGCATCTGCATTGAGATCAATCTTACGACAAGATCCGGATATTATTATGATAGGTGAGATTCGAGATGGTGAGACAGCAGAAATTGCGGTAAAAGCTTCTATAACAGGGCATCTGGTTGTAAGTACACTTCATACAAACAGTGCAGCAAGTACGATAACGAGACTTGAAGATATGGGAATTGAGCCTTATCTAATTGCAGATGCTACCATTGGAGTTATCGCTCAAAGATTGATTAAGAGATTATGTACATATTGTAAAA
>CAZAKD010000271.1:0-2520 GCA_964485435.1 uncultured Lachnospiraceae bacterium | reverse complement strand
CTTAAGATTAAAAAACGTCCTGAGCTTATGAATGAGACAAATCCTCTTTGGGCAAAACATCCTAAGGACTGTACCAAAGAAGAATATCTGGAATTCTACCGTAAAGTTTTTCAAGATTACAAAGAGCCTTTGTTCTGGATTCACCTAAATATGGATTACCCATTTAACTTAAAAGGTATTCTATACTTCCCTAAAGTAAATACAGAATATGAATCTATAGAAGGAACTATTAAGCTCTACAATAACCAAGTATTTATTGCAGATAATATCAAAGAAGTAATTCCAGAATTCCTTCTATTATTAAAAGGTGTGATTGATTGCCCTGATTTACCATTAAATGTATCAAGAAGTGCATTGCAAAATGATGGTTTTGTTAAGAAGATTTCAGAATACATTAGCAAAAAAGTTGCAGATAAGCTTTCTGGCATGTGTAAAACAGAAAAAGAAGAGTACGATAAATACTGGGATGATATTAGCCCATTTATCAAATTCGGCTGTTTAAAAGACGATAAATTCTGTGAGAAGATGAATGACTACATTCTATTTAAGAACCTTGACGGTAAGTACTTAACTCTTCCTGAATGTCTTGAAATCAAAGCAAGTGAAGAAGAAACTGCTACTGATGAAAATGGTGAAAAAGTAGAAGCAGAAATCGTAACAGAGACTCCTGAAACAGAGTCTGAAGACACCGAAGATGCAGAAGAGACCAAAGAAGAGAAAATCATCTACTACATCACAGATGAACAGCAGCAAGGACAGTATATTAATATGTTCCGCGCAGCAAAGATGGATGCAGTATACTTAACTCATAATATTGACCAGCCTTTCGTATCTCAATTAGAGTCTAAAAACGAGGGAATTAAGTTCCAACGTATTGATGCTGATCTAACAGAAACCTTTAAAGCCAAAACTTCCAAAAAAGCTGAAAAAGAAATGGAAGAGCAGTCCGAAGCAGTTGGAAAGATTATTAAAGATGCATTAAAGAACGACAAGCTTGCAGTTAAGGTAGAGAAATTAAAGAATAAAAAGATAGCTTCTGTCATTACCTTATCTGAAGAAAGCAGACGTATGCAGGATATGATGAAGATGTACTCTATGCCTGGAATGGATATGGGAGCACTTGGTGCAGATGGCGAAACCCTTGTACTGAATAGCAACCATCCTCTAGTACAGTACGTGATTGAACATCAAGACAGCAAAAACATGAATATGATTTGTGAGCAGCTTTATGACCTTGCAAAGATTCAACATGCACCTCTTAGCCCTGAAGCTATGACACGTTTTGTAACACGCAGTAATGATATTATGATGCTGTTGGCAGAATAAATTACTAATTAACAAAAAAAGGCTCGTTTTTCTTGTAAAATACAGGGAAAACGAGCTTCTTTTTGGGTATAAAGGGATATAAATTAAAAGAAGCGATGCTGCATAAATGCAACACCACTTCCTTTTTTATGTAGAACAAGTTCATTAATTTTAAGTACGATATCAATTAACCTAATAGAGAAAGAACACCCTGGTTAGTTTGATTAGCTTGAGCTAGCATAGACTGTCCAGCCTGAGCAAGAATGTTATTGTTAGAATATCTAACCATTTCAGTAGCCATATCAGTGTCACGAATAGCACTTTCAGCTGCGGTTGTATTCTCAACAATGTTATCTAAGTTAGCAATGGTATGCTCTAATCTGTTCTGAGCAGCACCAAGTGCGGAACGTTGGTCAGATACTCTCTGAATAGCTTCAGCAATAGTATTAACTGCAGCATCTGCACTACTACTATCAAGACCATCTACCTTTAAGCCGTTAACGCCAAGACTCTTTGCACTCATAGAATCAATAGCAACAGTGATTTTATTATCAGCAGTAGTATCAGCACCTACTTGTAAATCAAGAACAAGTGCTCTTTTGTCACCTAAATTCATGGTAAGTGTACCATTAGAAGACATAGTTGCAATTGCAGTTGCAGTTTCACCTATTTTATATCTACTTAACTTATCAGCAGAATCTACAGTTGCAGTTGTATTTGGAGTTCCAGCAGGTGTCGCATTAATAAGTTTTTTACTAAATGTTACGGTACCATCTGCTTTTGACTCAACACCAAATGTAGTCAAAAAGTCAGCTTTAGTATAAGTGCCTTTGCTTCCGTCAGCTAATACTACGTCTACTTTTGTATTAGTACCAGATACAGTTGCACTCTTTAGATTTCCCAAAGCTTTACGTTGTGCATCCGATAAACCAGTATTTGTAAGAGCTTTTGTACCTGCAGTTGTAGCTACATCTACAATATTATCATCAGAGCTACTCATAACAACATCACCTAAAGTTATAGTATTCCCATCTTTAATTTTTATGTTTGCAGCAGCTGTGTTAACTGTAAATCCACCAACCTCGCCAATTGTACCAGCATCAGCATATAAACGAGAAAAACCTCTTGAAGTATTGTCTCCACCCTTTAATAGATAAGTTTCATTAAATTTAGTTGTTTCAGAAACACGATCGATTTCAGTAACTAACTGATCAA
>CAZAKD010000270.1:0-2538 GCA_964485435.1 uncultured Lachnospiraceae bacterium | reverse complement strand
CCACCAACAAGATATATAACAAACACTCAGAGAGATATGTTAAGTGAGCGAGTCAATGAGTATTATACAAACGATAGTGGATATTCAAAAGAAAAGACTCTTCTCAAGACAGCAAAACAATACAATATATATAGAGTATATGACAATCGTTTAGATTCTCAATACTTGGAGTTGTTTGGTAGTTTAGACAATAAAAGTACTATTTATCTAAGAACTAATTTCGAAAGCATGCAAGAAAACGTTAGAGTTGCCAATAAGTTTCTGGGATTTGCAGGCATATTTGCTACTCTATTTGGTGTAGTCGTTATGTTTTTTATTAGTAAATCCTATACACAGCCAATTCTTGAACTTTCGGAGATTGCGAAGAAGATGTCTGATTTAGACTTTGATATAAAATATCAAGGAATATCTGAAGATGAGATAGGAGTACTAGGGGAGAGCATTAATAGTCTATCAATAAAACTAGAAAATACCATATCAGAATTAAAAAGTGCAAATAATGAATTAGAAAAAGATATTCAAAAGAAGATTAAGATTGATGAGGTTAGAAAAGAGTTTTTATCAAATGTATCTCATGAATTGAAGACACCAATTGCTCTTATTCAAGGTTATGCGGAGGGCTTGAAAGAGAATATTAATGATGATGTTGATAGTAAAGATTTTTATTGCGAAGTTATTATGGATGAAGCAGGTAAAATGAATAAGATGGTTAAAAAACTACTAACATTAAATCAAATAGAATTTGGAAATAATCAGGTAGATATTACACGTTTTGATGTGTTATCCTTAATAAAATCTATTGTATCATCGTCAGATATCTTATTTCAGCAAAAAGGGGTTAGTCTGATATTGGAAGAAAAGGATCCAATCTACGTATGGGCAGATGAATATATGCTAGAAGAAGTAATGAATAATTATATAAGTAATGCACTTAATCATGTAAGTGGTGATAACATAATTAAGATTGCATTTAGAAAAAAAGAGGAAGTTGTAAGGGTATCGGTATATAATACAGGGGAAAATATCCCGGAAGATGAAATAAATAATGTGTGGATTAAGTTTTATAAGGTAGATAAAGCCAGAACCAGGGAATATGGTGGAAGCGGTATCGGATTATCCATTGTTAGTGCTATTATGGACTCTCTAAATAAAAATTATGGAGTCGTAAACCATGAAAATGGAGTAGAATTCTGGTTTGAAGTAGATTGTAAAGATGCTTAACGAAATAGAATGCCCTAATAGGAAACATATAGAAAAAATAGGATTGCCGAAAAGTCGAATTAGTGTTAATATACTCTTAGACAAGTAACAATTGGAGGAATTAAGATTGAAAAAGCAAATACTAATATTAAGTATAATAGTATCTTTGGTGTTTACAGCTTGTGGTTCAGTAGAGGAAGCTCCTGTTGATAATACAGATGTTATTGCAGAATATACGGCATCATTATTATTAAAATATGATAGATCATATAATGAGAAATTGATTGATGCTTCATATTTAGAAGAACTTCAGACAGAGAAGGAAGAAACTAAGGAACTGGTTCAAGAGAAACAAGTTAATAAGGAAAATCAGAGCAAACAACCTCAGATTGACCCTACTAAGAATGAGAGCTCATCTTTTTTTCATGAATTTTCAAAGATAATTGATAATGAAGATATCTCAATAAAATTTGAGAAATATGGGATATATGATAATTATCCGGAAGAACCTGAAAATAATTATTTTGCCTTAGAGAAAAAAACAGGTAAGAAGTTCTGTGTCGTTGAGTTTAGCATCACGAATCATTCATCTAAAAAGAAGAATGTTAACCTTGTAAAGAGTGAGATTATTTATCAATTAGAGATAAACTCAGTTACATATAATTCGCTACTTACTTTATTGGAGAATGATTTGCAACTTCTTAATGCAGATATCCAAGGTAATAGTTCGGACACTGGTCATCTTGTATTCGAAGTTCCAGGTGATATAGAAATAAAAGAAGGACTGCTATACGCTACGAAAGATTTGTTAGTATCTAAGATTGAATTGCAATAATTCATCATAATTAATATTTAATGAGAAGAGGGTAATGTTAATGGGACAATTAGACATGAGTTATATAGAGAGGAAGAGAACGCTATTATTTGGGTTACCACTCTGTTTTACTACATACACAATTAATGAGAACAAATTAACGATACAAAGTGGCTTCTTAACAATCACAGAAGATGATGCTTATATGTATAAGATACAAGATGTTAGGCTGACGCGTAGTTTTTTAGAAAGAATATTTGGCTTGGGAACAATCATCTGTTACACAGGTGATACTACTCATCCTGAGTTGAAATTAGTACATATAAAACATGCTAGTATAATTAAAGACTTTTTACTTTCAGCTTCAGAGGAAGCGCGTAGAAAGAGAAGAACAGTACATACTCTTGATATTGACACAGATGATACAGAGTTCTTGGATAAAGATTCACTATAATTTAATAGATACTGGAGGTAGAATAATGAAACGATTCTTAGACTGTAATAGTTCTGACTTTAGTAATATG
>CAZAKD010000269.1:0-2559 GCA_964485435.1 uncultured Lachnospiraceae bacterium | reverse complement strand
CGTTTTTTATTTTCTAAACTCACTACACAAAAATAAAAGAAAGGAGTTTTTCATCCCATCTTTAGATGAAAACAGGGTAAATAGAATGATTACACCAATCACCATACTGCACAAGATAGCACAGGCTAGCAAACAATATTACTTATTAGAAAGTGTGGAGGACGGAAAAGCTTGGGGAAGATACTCTTTCCTTGGATATTCCCCATCATTACGAATTATTTGCAAGAATAACCAAGTAACTATTGAAGATGGCGATGTAAGAACACTTCATAGTGCCTATAGATACAATTCGCGAGCTTTTATCTCAATACAAAGCGCCTACAATTGATGGTTTTCCACCTTTTACAGGTGGACTTGTAGGATACTTTTCTTATGATATGTTGAAATATTCTGAACATTGTGTTGACCTTGTTGAGAGTCCATATCCTGATATGAATCTTATGTTATTTGATAAGGTTATTGCCTATGATCATTTCAAGCAAAAGATTCACCTCATTGTAACTATTAAAACAGATCATCTGGCCCAGAATTATCAAAAAGGATTAACGGAGATCCAAAAGCTTCAAGATCTAATTACAAGTCCATTATCACTTCCGGAGCAAAAAGAAAAGAGTGCACCACAATTTCTATCAAATGTATCTAAAGAAGAATTTATGAATATGGTGCTTCAAGGAAAAAAATATATTCAACAAGGGGAGATTTCTCAAGTTGTTTTATCTAGGCATTTTAAAACTTCATTTTCAGAGAGTTTACTTGACTCTTATAGAATTCTGAGAGCCACAAATCCATCTCCTTATATGGTATATATGATAGATGAAGATATTGAGATAATCTGCAGCTCACCAGAGACATTAGTGCGATTACAAGGTGATAAACTTATTACTTTTCCTATTGCTGGTTCTAAGCCACGTGGTAAAAGTCCTGAAGAAGATCAGGCCATAGAAAAAAATTTGCTATCTGATAAAAAAGAATTAATGGAACACGATATGTTAGTTGAGCTTGCTAAAGATGATCTTAAAAAAGTATGTGAACCTTCAAGTATTGATGTTACAGATTATAAAGGTATTCGACGCTATTCAAGAATTATGCATATTACTTCCCAGGTGGAAGGCAAGATTAATTCCCAATATGACGCTTTAGATGCTATTGCTGCACTTCTTCCTGCGGGAACTCTCTCAGGTTCCCCTAAGCAACGTGCTTATGAGATTATTGATGAATTAGAGAATGTTCCAAGAGGGATCTACGGAGGAGCCCTTGGGTATATTGATTTTAATGGCAATATGGATACTTGTATTGCTATTCGCATGGCAGTAAAACATAAAGAAAAAGTATATGTGCAAGCCGGCTGTGGTATTGTAGCAGATAGTATTCCAGAGAGGGAATACGAAGAGACTGAACATAAAGCAAAGGCTATTCTAGAAGCAATTACTCGTGCATGTAAGGAGGAAGAAGAATGATCAAAGAATCAATATATCAATTAATCAATGGCGAAGACCTATCTATAGAATTAACAAAGGAATCCATGGAGGAAATCATGACTGGAAGAGCAACAAATGCTCAGATTGGTTCTTTTATTACTGCAATGAGAATGAAAGGCGAAAGTATAGATGAAATTACTGCTTGTGCAAAGGTTATGCGAGAATACGGAATGAAACTCCAGCATGAACAAGAAGTTCTTGAGATTGTAGGAACTGGTGGTGATGAAGCCCATACTTTTAATATCTCTACCATCTCTTCTATTGTCATCTCCGCTGCTGGTATTCCTGTAGCAAAGCATGGTAATAAAAGTGTATCGAGCCTATGTGGCAGCGCAGATGTATTAGAAGCTTTAGGTGTAAAGATTGATATCTCTCCCGAGAGAAGTGCTGCTATTCTGAAAGAAATCGGTATCTGTTTTATGTATGCTAATCTCTATCACTCTTCTATGAGATATGCTGCCCCTGTAAGAAAAGAACTTGGTGTACGAACCATTTTTAACATTCTCGGCCCTTTGGCAAGTCCAGCAAGAGCAGATTATCAGTTGCTTGGTGTATATGATAAAAAGTTGGTCCTACCTCTTGCCAAAGTGCTAGCTAATCTTGGTGTCAAAGCTGCTTATGTGGTTCATGGGCAAGATGGATTGGATGAAGTTACGTTATGTACGAACACTACAATATGTGAAGTAAAAGATGGAACTTTGCGTAAGTTTGTTTTGGACCCTAGAGAACTTGGTTTTAACTATTGTTCACCAGAAGATTTAGTTGGTGGCAGCCCAATGGAAAATGCCGAGATAGGAAGAGCTATTTTAAGTGGTGAGAAAGGACCAAAAAGAGATATTGTATTATTAAATTCTGCTCTTTGTATACAGTTATATCATCCTGAGTATTCTTTAGAAGAATGTATAGAACGAGCCGCATATGTTATCGATAGTGGAAAGGCATTCGGACAATTAGAACGACTGATTCAATTAACCAACGGAGGAATATTATGATTCTTGATACATTAGCCCAATCAAGTAGACTACGAAAGGAAATAATTCCTACCTTACCCAGATTAGTAATGAAGTAACCATTCCCGTTT
>CAZAKD010000268.1:0-2559 GCA_964485435.1 uncultured Lachnospiraceae bacterium | reverse complement strand
TTCCAATTCCCATCATACTTCCCATTAACGAACTAAGTCCATAACTTAAGAAAGGTAATGGCAAACCGGTATTTGGCAAAATTGAAGTTGCTACTCCGATATTAACAAATACCTGGAATGCAAACATGCTTGATAGCCCAATGGCAATTAACATCCCAGTATAGTCAGCTGCTTTCATAGAAGTAATAATACATTTTATAACTAATAATATTAATAAGCCTATTACAGCACAACTCCCAATAAAACCAAGTTCTTCTCCAATTACTGCAAATATAAAATCGCTTTCTGCTACTGCAACGTATTTACTACCTCTAATATCGTTATCATTATCCAATATTAATTTACCATAAAGTTGTCCTGAACCTATTGCTTGAACAGAGTTGTTCTGCTGATACATTGCATCAGGATAATCATCAGGATTAAGAATAGATAAAACCCTTCTTTGTTGATATGGTTCAAGTAAACTTTGAAAAGGTTGTTGTATATACCATAACGTTGCAATGATTAGTGGTGCACCAATTGCCAACACGGGTATAATAATCTTATAGTTTAATCCAGCAGCATATATCATAATAACATAGATAAACATAAGCACCAAACTTGTAGACAGATTAGTTTGTATCAGTATTAGAAATATTGGAATTCCCATTAATATAAAAGATATTATTAAGGTTGAGAATTTATCCATTTTTTCTCTCAATTGCGTAAATAACTGAGCAAGAAATATAATCATAAAAATCTTTGTCAGTTCTGATGGTTGAAGATCAAAATATTTTAAATCCAACCATCTTTTTGAACTAAACTGCTCTTTTCCTAAAGGACTAAACTTAACTAGTAATAATAGAATTAAATTAATTCCATACAAAATCCACATAAGTCTACAGAGAAAGTGATAATCTATTATAGATACAAATAGCATGATACAAAAACCAAGAATAATTCCAAATATATGTTTCATGCTTTTAGAATCACCCTCTACAAAACCAACCATAAAAACACTAATACTGCTTAATATTAGTATAATGAGAATAAGTGAAATATTGTAGTTCTTCCAACTGTATTGTTTAAAATTAAACATTAAAACCTTCCTTACTTATAAGTCTTCATATCCTTTATTGGAATATTAGCAAATAAAGCAGGTACGCTACCATTATTGCCTTCTGACTCTGTTTGTGTAATTTTAATATCCAATCCTTCTGTATCGATTTCAACATATTTAGAAATGACTTGAATGATATCATTCTTCATTTGTTCCATAATCTCAGGAGTGCAATTCGCTCTATCAGACACTAAAACTAGTCTCAATCTGTCTTTTGCTACATTACTTGAAGTTCTCTTTCTAAAGAAATCTGATAAACCCATTATAAAATCCTCCTAATTCTTCTTGAATAGATTTGAAAGTTTCGAAAATAAATTGGCTTTACCACCAAGTTCTAGGAAAGGAACTTCTTCTCCTAAAATCCTATAGCATATATTAAGATAAGCCTGTCCAGCGAGAGATTCATTACCTACTAGAGGTTCTCCTTGGTTTGTGGATATAACAATATTCTCATCATCTGGAACAACACCAATTAGATCAACAGCAAGAATCTCAACAACATCTTCACTAGACATCATATCACCACGTTTAACCATATCAGACCTTAATCTATTCACTATTAGGTGAGTATTATGAATTTCATTTGCTTCTAATAATCCTATAATTCTGTCCGCATCACGAACAGCTGATACTTCTGGTGTTGTTACAACAAGCGCACGGTCTGCACCAGCAATTGCATTTTTAAAGCCTTGCTCAATTCCTGCTGGACAATCCATAAGTATGTAATCAAATTCTTCTTTAAGTTCATCTGCTAATTTTTTCATCTGTTCTGGAGATACTGCAGATTTATCTCTTGTTTGTGCAGATGGTAGTAGATAGAGATTAGGATATCTCTTGTCTTTAATAAGTGCTTGTTTGATTCTACAATTACCTTCGATAACATCAATTAGATTGTATACAATCCTGTTTTCAAGACCCATAACAACATCGAGATTTCTAAGTCCTATATCTGTATCAATAAGCACAACCTTTTTATCAAGTTTTGCTAGGCCTGTACCAATATTAGCAGTACTTGTTGTTTTACCAACGCCACCCTTACCAGATGTTATTACAATTACTTCGCCCATTCCATGTCCTCCAAACTCATTCTCTCATTTTCTATATAATTATACCATATTTTATAGAGTCATGATAAATTATAATCAATTTAAAGCTTTTTTACAATATGCTATTCCTACTATAGATAGATATCACCAAGTATGTCCTTATTTAATGGTTCAATATATATATTGCCATCCTCAACAAATGCGATCTTTGTCTCTTTCACTGCTGGTTTAACTGGCTTATCTGGAGATCTAGCAATCACATCCGCAATTCGTATCTGAACTGGCATCATATCCAATGCTACAACAAATGATTTCTCATTACCTGCAGCACCAGCAAACGCATTCCCTTTTAGTGCACCGAATACAATAATATTTCCTTTGGATACAACTCTTGCACCAGGATTCACATCACCA
>CAZAKD010000267.1:0-2565 GCA_964485435.1 uncultured Lachnospiraceae bacterium | reverse complement strand
AAGAATATCATGCTGAAAAATATAAGTATGGATTCAGTAGAATTAATATTAAATTTTTTTTATACAGGGAAAACGATGATAATTTTACATGTAAACTTTTTTCATCTCAAGATGTAAATGGTGAGCCTAATTATAATGATTTAATACATGGTATATTAAGTATAATAACGAGCCAAGCGAATTATATAATCCAATATTAAAGTGAACAACAATTGGAACATTTGGGGACGGTACCTGACGCGTCAGGTACCGTCCCCAAACCTGTCACCTCCGAAAACTTACCACTTAATTTCTTTATATTTACATATGCCCAATAGCTGATATAATAATATCATGGAGATGAGGCAATGAAGGTAAGAATTGAGATTGATGAAAATCTGCAAGAACAAGAAGTGATAATACGCAGCAGATCATTAAACGAGAAGACACAAAATATATATGAGTTACTCAAGGATATTTCGAAAGAATCTAAACATTTGTTATTACGCAAAGATAGTACAGAATATTATCTACCTATAGATTCTATTTTGTTCTTTGAGACAATGGATGGTTGTATTAGTGCACATACAATCGATAATATCTATCAAACCGAGTATCGTTTATACGAACTGGAGGAACTGCTTCCAGGGTGTTTTATTCGTGTCTCAAAATCTGCAATATTGAATCTAAATCACATCTATTCAATTACTCGTAACCTTACAGCGTCTAGTGTGGTTCAGTTTATGAACACACATAAACAAGTGTATGTCTCCAGGTATTATTATAAACTATTAAAATGCAGATTAGATGAAAAGAGGGCGTGTCTATGAAAAAGAAAGACATATTTTGGGGGCTGTTTTTTATATTGGCAGCTATTCTTATTATAGTAAATCAATTAGGTTTTCTGCCAGAAGTTAGTATGGTTCAAGTGGTAATATCAGTTTTATTAATTGGTGTTTTAATTAAAAGCAGCATATATCTACATTTTCCAGGCATATTATTTCCGTTGGCATTATTAGCAATTATATATTCAGATGCTTTAAATATAACCATATTCTCACCTTGGGCATTGTTGTTGACGGCGCTTTTGATGAGTATAGGATTATCATTGATCTTTAAGAAGCATAAGTTCTGGGAGAAACATTTTAGTAAAGGACACTATAACACTGAAACCATAGATCAAGAAGATGGTAATGTGGTAAATTGTTCAGTGAGCTTTGGAACTAGTATAAAATATGTTAATACAGAGCATTTTGAAAGGGCAAATATTAACTGTTCTTTTGGTTCAGCAATGGTATATTTTGATAGAGCTGTGATGGAGTCGGATACAGCATATATTGATTTAGACGTATCATTTAGTGGTATAGAACTATATATTCCAACCACTTGGAAGGTTATCAATGAGGTAAATACTACATTGGGAGCTTTTGAAGAAAAGTACAGGAGTAGCGCACCTAATTCACCTACGGTTATTATAAGAGGTGATGTTAGACTAGGTGCGGTTGAAGTAATATATGTTTAATATGTAATACTCATAGAGGCAGGGGAAGGTAATTTCCTCTGCTCTTCTTTGCATTGATGATAGTCCTATTGTATTATAATATGTTTTCAACAAGGTTAATAAGTGATACAATTAGAGATAGATAAAATATATAAATAGAATACCAGCATCAAAAGAGGTAATGTATATGGACTATATTCCCGCCAAAACACTAATATCTAATTATATGAAAGATAATATGTGGTTCGGAACAAATTATAATATGAATATCTACAAAGGTTGCAGTCATGGTTGTATCTATTGTGATAGCCGAAGTGAATGTTACGGAGTGGACAACTTTGATCAGGTAAGGGCAAAAGAAAATGCTCTTGCCTTAATTGAACGTGATCTGAAATCAAAGCGCAGAAAAGGTGTTGTCGGAACAGGAGCCATGAGCGATCCTTATAATCCTATGGAGAAAAAACATGAGCTAACAAGAGGAGCCTTAAAATTAATAAATCAATACGGTTTCGGAATTGCTATTGCCACCAAAAGTGATCTGATCGTTCGAGATATTGACCTACTAAAGGACATAGCAAAACACTCACCAGTACTTGTAAAGATAACCATCACAACAGCAGATGATTTCCAATGCAAAAAAATAGAACCTAATGTATGTAATGCTTCACATAGGTTCGATGCAATGAGACAATTATCCAATGCAGGGATATATGTAGGAATCTTATTGATGCCAGTTTTGCCTTTCATAGAAGACAAGGAGCATAATGTGACACAGATTATTCAAGGTGCACACAAAAATGGAGCAAAGTTTATCTATCCTGCCTTTGGTGTAACATTAAGGCAGAATCAAAGAGATTGGTATTATGATAAACTTGATAAATTATATCCTTCCGTAAAGGAGCAATATATCTCTAGATATGGCAATTCTTATGAGTGTACGTCTCCAAATGCCAAAGAATTATGGGAAATATTCCACACTCAGTGTGATAAGTCCGGTATTCTATATCGTATGGCTGACATTATACATGGATATAAGGAACCTTATGAGTGGGAACAGATAAGTATGTTTACTTACCCTGAGGTTT
>CAZAKD010000266.1:898-2594 GCA_964485435.1 uncultured Lachnospiraceae bacterium | reverse complement strand
ATGAGAATAAATTACTTGAAATAACAAGGTATAAGATACGTTCCTTGAAACTTCCAAAAGAATTTCATAATAAAAGGTTGATATTATTATCAGACCTACATAATAATATGATTGGTAAAAACAATGAAGAGCTATTGGATGCAATCAAAAAAGAAAATCCTGACGGTATTGTAATTGTAGGCGATATGCTTGTAGGACATTCCAAAGCTGATAATTCTCCAGCACATTATTTTGTGAAAGAACTGGCTTCTTGGTGGCCAATCTATTATTCCTTAGGAAATCATGAAAAGAAATTAAGTTTGAATACTCTTACCAATGAATCGACATATAAAGAATATATGGATTCCTTAGAGAAGGTAAATGTAAATTATCTGATCAATGAAGAGAAAGAGTTCCATGGTGTGTCTATTATCGGATTAGATATAGATGTTAATTATTATAATAAAAAAAATATCCCAGTGATGACTAAGGAGTATCTTGATGATACATTAGGAAAAGTTGATAAAAATATATATACCATATTATTGGCACACAATCCGGTGTATTTTAAGGAATATGCAAAGTGGGGAGCCGATTTAATTTTATCAGGTCATGTACATGGTGGAATTATTCGCCTCCCTAAACTAGGTGGATTTATATCTCCTCAATATAAACTGTTTCCAGAATATGATGCAGGAGAGTTTAGAGAAGGAGCCTCTACTATGATTCTATCTAGAGGTCTTGGTTCTCATACGATTAAACTTAGGCTATGTAATAAACCGGAATTAGTGGTCATTGATTTTTACAAAGAATCTCAATATTAACTTGAATCTTTTTTCGATTATTAGTAAAATGGTAAGAGTGAAGTTAATAAATAGGGATTCCTTATGGTAGACCTACAGAAAGGGCAGATATGAAGGAACAATTATTACAACTCATAGCAGTTATCTTTGCATCAATGCTTGTTATGATACTACACGAATTACCCAAATCTATTATGTACAACTATTGCAATAAGAAACAAAGTCGAAGTACCAGAATGAATATATATAAGGTATACCATTACATTGATCCAATTGGATTGCTTTTATGTATTACTACATATGCAGGTTTCTCCAAACCATACATGTATCGTATTAAAGAAAAACGAACCAATCTTCTTTTAGGCCTAACTGGTTGTCTCTCTCTAATATTATGTTTGCTAGTAAGCATGGGAATATGGAAGATGCATTTTACAACAATGGATAGCAAAGTGTATTCTACAACTATAGAATGGGTAATTTTAAGTTTTCCTAACTATTTTGTACAATCAGTTGCATTTGTAAGTATTAATATGTTAATGGTAAATCTAATACCAATCTCTACTTTTGACATGGGACTTATTGTTGCCGGAAAGTCACCTAGTAGATATTTTTCAATAATTCGCAATGACTATATGATAAAAATGATTTTATTGGTCCTAGTTCTGTTTGGTGTAATACCTTCATTAAGCCATATGATCATCGGAATGTTACTTATGTAAAGGAAGGCAATGGAATGAGCTTAGCAGTAAAACTGGAGGCATTTGAAGGTCCCTTAGATCTTTTGCTTCATCTAATTGATAAAAACAAAATAAATATCTATGACATTCCCATTGTCACTATTACCGAACAGTATATGGAATATATTAATTCTATGGATACGAATCAAGCAGTTATAAATAAAATGGCAGATACTT
>CAZAKD010000266.1:0-888 GCA_964485435.1 uncultured Lachnospiraceae bacterium | reverse complement strand
GGATACGAAAGACATGGATATCATGAGTGAGTTTCTTGTTATGGCAGCAACTCTAGTGAATATTAAGTCTCAAATGTTATTACCAAAAGACGAAACACTTTCTGAAGAAGAAATAGAAGATCCTAGAAGAGAATTAGTCGAAAGACTTTTAGAATATAAGATGTTTAAGTATGTGTCAGATGAACTGAAGGACAAGCAGATAGATGCATCAAAGGTAATGTTCAAAGATTCAACCATACCAAAAGAGATATCAAACTATAAAGAAGAGGTTGATTTAGAAGAATTACTATCTGATTTAACATTATCTAGATTGCAAACTATCTTTGATTCAGTGATTCAGAGGCAAGTAGATAAAATAGATCCTATTCGAAGTGATTTTGGTAAAATTGAACAAGAAGAGGTTAATTTAGTAGATAAAATATGGCATATAGAAGAGTTTGGGAAGAAACATAGAGTCTTCAGCTTTAAAAGATTATTAGAAAGACAGAGCACCAAGATGAATGTAATTATTACCTTCCTTGGTGTATTAGAAATGATAAAAATGGGACGAATTAGTATCTCTCAGGAGAATATATTTGATGATATTTTAATTCAATATAATACTGATAATGATGAACCAATAGGTCAATTGCTTTTTGAGTAGTTGATAGACCAGGAGGAGAACAATTTGGAGATAAAGAGATTAGGGGCTACAATAGAAGCAATATTGTTTACAATGGGCGAAGCGGTTGAATTAGAACGAATTGCTGCAGCGGTTGAACATGATGAAGATACCGTACGTAAGGTTATTCGTCAGATGATGGATCAATATGATGGTGAAGAAAGAGGAATACAGATCATTGAGCTAGATGGTGCTTTTCAGATGTGTACCAAGGCCTCTATGTATGA
>CAZAKD010000265.1:0-2611 GCA_964485435.1 uncultured Lachnospiraceae bacterium | reverse complement strand
TGTAACTCTTGTTTATTTTATAACAATCATAGAGTCTTGTCAACCCCCTAGACATAAAAAAAGACTTATCTTCAGTCTAACCTACTTAGACATTAAGACAAGCCCTAAATATTATGAATTCTTCATAACTACAGATTCAATAACATCTGCTACTTCTTCGCAAGCGTCGCAACATTTCTCTAAATGATCATAAATCTCAGTCCATACTAATAATTCCACTGGATCTTTACAATTACGATATAACTTAAATACAGTATTGTAATATAGAGTATCGCCCTTTTCTTCTAATTCATTCACTTCGATTAGTTTCTTCTTTAAAGTAGAAGATTTTTTGAAGTTATGGAACTCTTCTAAAGCGACTTTTAATGCGCTACAACACTTAGTCAGAAGCTTTGTAAATTCAAATACTTCAGGTCTTATTGTAGTTACGTTGTACATATGAATCTTAATTAATACATCTTCAATGGCATCAGTGATATCATCAATCTCTTGTGATAAGCTCACGATATCTTCTCTCTCAATTGGTGCAATGAATTCTCCAGCTAATTGATGCATTAATTCATGTTTTGCTAAATCAGCAGAATGTTCAAGATTATGTAATTCTTCTAGTTTTTTTTCAATTGTATTTACATTAAAGTTAATTAATGTATCATTCAGTATTGTAGCCGATTTACAAGAATAATCTACTAACTCAACAAACTTATCATAATAATTGTAATCTCTCTTTTTTCCCATGATCATAAATACCCTTTCTTTCTGTGTTATAAATTAAAAAATTCTAAGGAATAATAACGCCATTAAGTAACCAATTAATCCACATCCCGGGAAAGTAAGTACCCAAGCTAAAACCATCTCTTTTACAGTTCCCCAATTCACTGAGGATAATCTTTTAGAAGCGCCTACACCCATTATAGCAGTAGTCTTGGTATGTGTAGTGCTTACTGGGATGCCTGTCATGGATGATATCAATAAAGAAGTAGATGCTGCGATATCTGCAGCAAACCCTTGATATTTCTCAAGCTTAACCATTCCCATACCTACAGATTTGATAATCTTATATCCTCCGATAGAAGTTCCCAATGCCATAACTACAGAACATAGTACCATGAGCCATACTGGAATAACAAAATTAGAGACATTACCTTTTCCATTAGCAAGGAAGACACCTAACATAAATACACCCATGAACTTTTGTCCATCCTGCGCACCATGCATAAAAGCCATTGAAGCAGCACCAACAATTTGACCATTCTTAAAGAATGTTGTAGTTTTACGACGATCCATACCCTTACAAATGTTTTCTATGATCTTGGTTACTAAATAACCTGAGCCAAATCCAGCAACTGTTGAGAATACTAATCCATAAACAACTTTGATCCATTCATTTCCATTAATTCCACTCAATCCGCCTTGTAATGCAATTGCAGAACCTGAGATTCCAGCAATCAGCGCATGGCTTTCACTAGTAGGTATACCAAATGCCCATGCTGCAGTAGCCCATATTACTATAGCAAATAGTGCGGCACAAAGTGCAATCAGCGCATTTCTTGTATCTCCACCAAAGTCAACCATATTATATATAGTTTGTGCAACAGTGGCATTGACCATTGTCATGAATAGTACGCCTAAGAAATTGAAGAAAGCAGCCATTAATATAGCACTTTCAGCGCGTAGGCATCTTGTGGATACACAAGTTGCGATTGCATTGGGTGCGTCTGTCCAACCATTTACTAAGATAACGCCCAAAGTAAGAATTACTGTGATCAAAAGTGGCATATTCGTAAAAAGTTGACCCAGAAATTCTGACAACGATATAGTCATAATTTACCTCCATATTTGTTAAGTTCTTGTTAAGACAAAGTAATGGTAACATGAAATCAATAATATTTAAAGAGTTATTTTTTGTTTTTGTGTATCTTTTTATGTAATATTGCAAACGGGGACGGTACCTGAGCGATTGGGGACGGGGCTTTTTGCAAAAAGCCCCGTCCCCAATCGCTCAGGTACCGTCCCCGTTTCTATTCTATACCTAGGACTGTATTTACTTTATCCCCTTCGGAATATATTAATGTAACATAATCTCCAGCGTTGTATTTAATAATGTCTATATAATCTACCACAGCTACATCAAAGATTGCACTAGAACCACTTATCATAATATAGTAATGAGAGTTTCCATCTATTACACCCTCAGCAATCTTGGTTATAGTACCCGTGATGGTTGGAAGGGTAGATGTATCTGTAACTGTCACACCATTGGTCTTTAATAAATTAATGTAAGTCTTTTCACATTCACTTACGGTGTCTCCAATTGCAACATTTTGATACTTTTCAATGTTAACCATAGCGTATTTCTTAACAAGTCCGGAAGCATCTTTTAAGGCTATAAAATAGGTTGGTTCTCCAGCGATATTTAGGAGTAGTGGGAAAGTGGAGGTGTAACCTAGATGCTGTACTTGACCTTCCGCAGAACTCATAGCTGAATATTCTTCCGCCCCCGATATAGGATAATATCTTGTTTCTGCTGTACGTTGATTCATAATAACAAATCCTACATTGGACTCATCACCGCCCACAGAAGTGATTCCAGTATAAACCCATACATCATCGT
>CAZAKD010000264.1:0-2624 GCA_964485435.1 uncultured Lachnospiraceae bacterium | reverse complement strand
TAGAGATTGCTAATACAAGAAGTATCACTCCTGCTACAAAGGATCTGGTAATGGATGAATTCTATGAGATCTGTTTGGCTCAGCAATATATTGCAGAAGGTGGTATTGGTTATGCAAAAGAATTGCTTGAGAAAGCTTTAGGTAATGAAAAAGCAAGAGATGTTATTAGTAAATTAACAGCATCCTTACAAGTTCGTCCATTTGAATTTGTTAGAAAAACAGATGCAAGTCAACTACTTAACTTTATACAGGATGAACATCCACAGACAATTGCATTGATTTTATCTTATTTATCTTCAGCTCAGGCATCTACAATTATTGCATCTTTAGCGCCTGATAAACAAGCAGATGTTGCAAAACGTATCGCTCAGATGGATAGAACATCGCCAGATGTTATTAAGGAAGTGGAGAAAGTGTTAGAAAGAAAGTTATCTTCTTTAGTAAACCAAGATTATACTATCGTTGGTGGAGTAGATTCTATTGTTGAGATTCTGAATACTGTTGATAGAGGAACAGAGAAACACATCATGGAAACCCTTGAAATTGAAGATCCAGAATTGGCAGATGAGATCCGCAGAAAGATGTTTGTATTCGAAGATATTCTTTCGTTGGATGATAAATCAATTCAAAGAGTACTTCGTGAGGTTGATAACAACGAGCTTGCTGTTGCATTGAAAGGTTCTAATGAAGAAGTGCAACAAGTTATCTTTAATAACTTATCACAACGTTTGTCTACTATGATCAAGGAAGATATGGACTACATGGGTCCTGTTCGTATGAAGGATGTTGAGGAAGCACAACAGAAGATTGTTAATATTATTCGTAAGTTAGAGGATTCCTCTGAGATTATTATATCTAGAGGTGGAGGTGATGAGATTGTCATCTAATCTAATCAAATCTAATTATATATATTTTAACGACAATAATCGAAGAATAATAGATTCTAACAATAAGATTCCTATTGTGGTAGAACCTGTAATTGAAGAGGTAAATGATGACGTTGAATTTAGAGAAGGGCTTAACCCTACTCCAATAGAGTTAATAAATGATGAGGATTATGTGGAACAGAGTCAAGAAGTAATCGAAGAGGCCAATCAAAAGGCCAATCAGATTATAAATGATGCAAGAATTCAAGCTGAGAATGAGAAGAATAGTATATACAATTCAGCGAAAGAAGAAGGGTATAAGGCTGGCTACGAGGAATCATTAGAGAAGATTGCAACACTAGAGAAAGAATTAGAGAATAAGAAGAATCAACTCATAAAAGAATATGAGGAAAAAATAAAAGAAATTGAACCTTCCTATGGTGAGTTATTAATTGCTTATCTTAAAAAGCTTACCGGTATTGCGGCAGAGGAACATTCTGATATTATACTTTATCTAATTTGTCAATCTATCTCTGGTTCTGAACAAAGCAATTCATATAGAATTAGGGTCTCTAAGGAGGATTATCCACTTGTAGAGGCAAAGAGGGAAGAGATTGAAACTCTCTTTAAAAAAGAAGTAGAGTATGAAATTCTAGAAGATATAAGTTTGTCTAAGAATGACTGTATTATTGAAACAGATAATCGAGTAGTAGATTGTAGTTTACAGATTCAATTGGATAATTTAATTACAGACCTAAAGATTTTATCAAGAACATAAAGCAACACAGAAGGTGGGAAAAATATTGGAATCCATTGACTTTAATAAATATAGAGAACTGCTAGATAAATCCTACGAAAAAAAGCTGGGTAAAGTAGTTAAAGTTGTTGGATTGACTATAGAATCCATTGGTCCAGATGCCAACTTGAATGATCTGTGTATCATAATGTCTAAGGATCAAACTCAGAAGATTATGGCTGAAGTAGTTGGATTTAAAGATGACAGAATTCTTTTGATGCCTTATGACAATGTAGAAGGTGTTGGTATTGGAAGCACTGTGGAATGTACAAAGGCCCCATTAACAATATCCGTTGGAGATGAGTTACTAGGAAAAACGATTGATGGCTTAGGATATCCTATAGATGGTAGTGAATTAACTAGTATGGATAAGTATTCAGTGGAGGCAGAACCACCAGATCCTTTACAACGAGAACTTATTGATGAAGTGTTACCACTTGGGGTAAAGGCTGTAGATGCTATGATTACAGTTGGTAAAGGCCAGAGAATTGGAATCTTTGCCGGTAGTGGAGTAGGAAAAAGTACTTTACTAGGTATGTTTGCAAGAAATACGAAAGCAGATGTTAATGTAATAGCTCTGATTGGAGAACGTGGTAGGGAAGTTAGAGAGTTCATTGAGAGAGATCTTGGTGAAGAAGGAATGAGAAGATCTGTTGTTATTGTAGCAACTTCAGATAAACCAGCACTTATACGTAATAAAGCAGCAAAAACAGCAACCGCAGTTGCAGAATACTTTAGAGATAAAGGAAAAGATGTACTACTCATGATGGATTCATTAACACGATTCTCTATGGCTCAAAGGGAGATTGGACTTGCTTCTGGAGAACCACCTGTATCAAGAGGCTATCCACCAAGTGTATATGCCCAGATGCCAAAGTTGCTTGAGAGGGCAGGGAAGTCTGATATAGGTTCCATTACAGGACTATATACAGTATTGGTTGATGGTGACGATTTTAATGAAC
>CAZAKD010000263.1:0-2637 GCA_964485435.1 uncultured Lachnospiraceae bacterium | reverse complement strand
TGGCATAACAAGAGAAGGATCAATCTTAGAATACACAGTACGATCCATAAAACCCCTAAAACTCAATTTATGATCCTTAGGAATCCACTCCTTATTCTCATCTAAATATTCATCCATATTAATAAACCACACATTTTTCAATGAAATCTTCTTCTCATTCACCATCTCAACAAAATAACCATACTGCCCAACTGGCCCAACCGGACAGATAAACACTGTCGCTTCATCTAAAGCATTCTTTCGTTCAATCTCCTCAACCATCTCCCTAGCAATAGAATCAAAAATAATCTGATTGTCATCCATCACAATAAGAGGAATCTTCGGCTCTCTCAACAACTCTTCTCTATCATACCCGTAATATTTATGTGTCATATACATATTCTCCTTCTTCAAATTCCTACCATCAACAACAAATCCAACTAATCAAACCATTAACCATCAACGACTTCTAACCCATAATTCTGAATCAGAGCAATTACACAAGTACTTATCTTTTAACCCAGCCATCCTTTGCCATTAAACAGGAACATTTCCTCGGTTCACCCGTTCCGTCACTAAGTCAGAAAAGATGACTAAGATTAAGCTCTCTGATGATTTTGACTACTTCTTTTGTTCGGGTGCACCCGAATTTGCGAAGCAAACTCTTTATCTGAGTCTTTACAGTTACCATTTCTACAGATCTTTCAAGGGCAATCTCTTTTACTTTCATATCTTTTAACAACAATTGTACCAATTCTCTTTCTGCACTTGTAAGTTGAGATATATTATGAATAAAGAACAAAAGACTCTTTTCAGATTCCTGCAAGCGCTTATATTCTTGCAATATAACCTCTTGAACCTTACCTTTCATAATAGGGTTGTCCTCATATGCACTACGTATATGTTGCAATATTTCCTCGTCAGGGCTACCTTTAATAATATAATCCACTGCCCCAGTTGCCATAGCAGTAATAATTATATCCTTTGTTTCATGTGCAGTTAGATAGATAATCTTGGCTTCAGGATTATTATCCCTTATGTGTTCTGTGGCTTTTATTCCTGCCATAAGATTCTCCATCTCGATATCCATTAAAATGATGTCAAATTCAACTTCGCTGGCAATTTCCTGAATCCTTATTCCAGATTGAGCAGTACCTACAACCATCATATCTGGTTGATTATTAATCGTCTCTTCCAAATCTTCTATAAGTATCTGAAAATCATCTGCAATTAATATTCTAATTTTACTAGTCATATCATCCCTCACTAATCTTTATACTTTGGCAACAAGATGTAGAAGCTACTTCCTTCCCCTTCTTTGCTTTCATAACGGAGACTTCCATAGTGACCTTTTGCAATGGCTCTTACATAATACAGACCCATGCCCCAGTTATAATTAGAATTCTTACTAGAATAGAAAGGGTCAAATACTTTTCTCCTAGCTGTTTCGTTTATTCCAACTCCATTATCCCTTACTTCTATAATTGTATAGAGTCTCTCATTGTGAGTATGAATAGATATCAATCCCATGTGATCCTGATTAGATTCATTTATTGCATCCTGTGCATTCACTAATAGATTATAAACTGCCTCACATAAATGAGTTTTATCAGCAAGAACAGCTGAATTAGTGCCCATAACTACATCTACTTCTTTATCAGGATGCTTATTGTGAAATCTTTCAATAGATCCATATACAATCTCTTCCAATTTAATAGGAACAAGATACAAGGAGTTATGTTTAATAGATTTGTATAATTCATCTAACCTATTAAGCATAATTTCATTTTGCTCTGATAAAGTGTCAGTGTATTTCTTCAATTGTTGGATATCAACTTGTTCTCCCTGATATAGCTGATTTATCCTCTTATGAATTACACGACTTGCTAGTAATTGATTCTTAATACTATGAATGAAAACAGAAGCTCCAAAGCTAATATTTTCAAACTTATTCTTAATTACATACTCCTCGTGGTTCTCTTCAATATTTTCTCGTGTATACTTGTAGAAACTAGCAAATCCTAATATACCGCATATTATATTTCCCACGACAATAACCCAATATACTCTTACCGACAACGTAGTATTCATGTAATAAATGCCCTTATTCCAGATAAAATCGTAGGAATAGAACTGATATACTTGAGCAGGGTCTTGACCACAATATAGTAAATACACAATAGAAATAGCTATAATAAATACTGTAATCTGAAAGAATTGCTTTTTAAAAAACCTCATAGTAATGGAATACAGCTCATATAGCAATAAAATAATTGCAATAAATACATAGATTTGAATCCACCATTTTGATAAACTAATAATCAATTGTTGTATATAGGGCCTATTTAGAGTTACTATTCTGAATACATCTGGATAATATACAAGCAATGAAATAGCAGGTAAAACAAAGCTTAAACTACGCAGCCATTTTCTTCTCCTAATCCATTGGATCATAGTGTATTCTAATGCTAGTAACAATAAAAATAAAGGAAATAAGTATCTTCCTATAGCGATGATGTAACCCAATAAATCTAGAGTCATCAAGAAGTATTGAATCTTATTTTTTATTGTTAGGGATAGGAAGAAAAATTCTTGTAGCTCTCTTGAAATTCCTCCTTTTTTTGCAATATACATTAATATTCCTGACAACTGTATGGC
>CAZAKD010000262.1:2372-2669 GCA_964485435.1 uncultured Lachnospiraceae bacterium | reverse complement strand
ACACACTATAAAAGGTATACTGAATCTTGTACGAGACAATTAAGACTACTAAGGTTGGCAGAAGTATATAAATTTTTTTACAATAAGAGCAAATGAAAACTTGAAAAGAAAACCTAAAAACATAGAATGATAATTGAAAACACTAACTTAAATGATTCAATTTTGGTTGTATACAATATATTACAAATTAAATTATATATTTATTATTAGTGGATATCTAACCTTAATATTTTTCAAACTCCGCACATGGGTGCCATGCCCTGATAGGTCAACACTTGGTACTATCTCCAATTGTTC
>CAZAKD010000262.1:0-2362 GCA_964485435.1 uncultured Lachnospiraceae bacterium | reverse complement strand
TTTATAGCTACAGGTTTTCCGAGTTCTACTGCCTTTTTCACTACGTAATCAATCGCTTCCATTAATCTAGTTGTTCTTGGAAAAGAGTCTCCTACTGAGGAACCAAGTTTTACGATAAGAAGTTCACTTTGACTTGCAATTCCACGCAGTCGTCCCGCACTTGCTCTTCCGTTGCCAGCCGCAATTCCAGTCACATGGGTGCCATGCCCTGATAGGTCAACACTTGGTACTATCTCCAATTGTTCAGGAATATTAGGAGCAGATAATGCTTCATTGATTTGTTCCCTTGTATAAAGGTTTCCCACCGTATATCCTTCTGGTGGTGCTCCACTAATGGTCTGATCCCATAAGGTGATAATTCTGGTAGTTCCATCTGGATTGCGAAAGTCCGGGTGAGCATAGTCTATTCCCGAATCAATGACCGCTACTATTACGCCTTCTCCAAATAGACTAAAATCCCCTACTTGGACAGGATTAATACAGGATGCTGACTTTCCTTCTGCTACTGCAAATACAAGTCGCCTTGGCTTTTCTACAAATTCAATCTCAGGGTAATTAATTAGTCTTTCTAACTTGGATTCTTCTATGATAATTGTTGCATAAGAATTCAACAATTCTGTTACTTGTATATTAAGCTCTTCTTTTATTCTATCTAAGCTACCACTATGTCTGACTATAAGCTCCCAACTATTATCTTCTGGAAGATACCCCACATTAAGGTCTATTGTTTTTTCTCTTACTTGATTATTCACGTCAAGAGCAAGATTAAGATCATTGCTTACTTTACCACTATCCATAACTACTCCATAATTGCACTTTTTAAAGTATATGATAGTGTCATTTCTTTTCATACCAAATAAAGGGAATCTAAGCATCTGCTCTAGATTCCCTCTACTTTAATTATTCAATTACTTTTTGAAAATATTTTGTAAATGTCTCGTCTTGTTTTGTATACTTATCATAATATGTAATACGGATATAAGTTGGACAACTCATACCAGTACTAAAGTATCTTGATATATAAGAAGTATATTCACTTTCATATGAATGATCACTAGAGTAGTAGTAAGGTTTATTTCCAATAGCTCAAAACTTCTTTTTCATTCTATTGACAAGGATTATTATATGTGTATAATGAAATATGTTGTTTAGCATAACTAAACTTATAGTTTAATGATGTATTCATTGTTAGACTATTACTAATTAAACTTTAAATTATATGTAATTTTTGCGAAAGGGGATAAGTATTGTGAAGATAGGTAGTAAAATCAAAGAACTGAGAGTACAAAAGAATCTAACCCAGGAAGAATTAGCCGACAGAGCAGAGCTATCCAAGGGATTCATCTCCCAATTAGAGAGAGATCTTACTTCTCCTTCCATTGCTACATTGGTGGATCTTCTTCAATGTCTAGGAACTAATTTAGAAGAATTCTTTACCAATACTAGCTCAGAGCAAGTAGTTTTTCACAAGAATGATTATTTTGAGAAGTATGATAGTGAATTAAAGAATCAGATACAATGGATTATCCCAAATGCACAAAAGAATATGATGGAACCTATATTATTGACTTTATCTGAGGGTGGCTCCACATATCCTGATAATCCACATGAAGGCGAAGAATTTGGATATGTACTATCTGGAAGCATTAATATACATATCGGTAATAATGTGTATAAAGCGAAAAAGGGAGAGTCTTTTTATTTTTCGCCAAATAAGAAGCACTACATTACTACAACTAGTAAGACGGGTGCTACTATTCTGTGGGTGTCTACACCACCAAGTTTTTAATAGGAGAGATTGCTATGAATAATAATAAATTAATTGATTTAAAGAATATCTCAAAATCTTACGGTGATAACGTAATTTTAGATGATTTAAATCTCTATATAAAAGAAAATGAATTCTTGACTTTACTAGGTCCTAGTGGTTGCGGTAAGACTACAACATTGAGAATCATAGGTGGATTTGAAAACCCTGATATGGGAAAAGTAATCTTTGATGGTAAGGATATCACAGATCTTCCTCCAAATAAAAGACAGTTAAATACAGTTTTTCAAAAGTATGCTCTATTTTCACATATGACTGTTGCTGAAAATATTGCATTTGGGCTTAAAATTAAGCAAAAAAGCAAAGCCTATATTGATGATAAAATCAAATATGCTTTAAAATTAGTAAACCTAAATGAATATGCAGATCGTTCTCCTGATAGCTTAAGTGGTGGTCAACAACAACGAATTGCCATTGCACGTGCCATAGTAAATGAGCCTAAAGTTTTGCTTTTAGACGAACCATTAGGCGCTCTTGATTTAAAATTACGTCAAGATATGCAATATGAATTAATTCGTCTAAAAAACGAACTTG
>CAZAKD010000261.1:0-2697 GCA_964485435.1 uncultured Lachnospiraceae bacterium | reverse complement strand
CAAAATAGTGTTGACATCTTAAATTAGATGTGATAACATGAAAAATGCACTATTGTGGTGTCATATGCCTAAAATCTATATATATGGATTATAGCATATTAATATAAAAAATTCAAGGGGTGAAAACGTCAATGGATAAAAACAGAATACGTCCAATTAAAATTGGTAACGGCTTAAGAATGAGTTACTCCAAACAAGAAGAAGTACTAGAGATGCCTAATCTGATTGAAGTACAGAAAGACTCTTATAGGTGGTTCTTAGAAGAAGGACTCAATGAAGTTTTTGATGATATCTCTCCAATTGCTGACTATAATGGTCATTTAAGTTTAGAGTTTGTAAACTTTGCATTATGTGAAGATGATATTAAGTATACTATTGAAGAATGTAAGGTAAGAGATGCGACCTATGCAGCTCCCTTAAAGGTCAAAGTAAGACTTCATAACAAAGAAAACGATGAAATCAATGAGCACGATATTTTCATGGGTGACCTACCATTAATGACTAAAACAGGTACCTTTGTGATCAATGGTGCTGAGAGAGTTATAGTTAGCCAATTAGTACGTTCCCCTGGTATATATTATAGTGTGGCACACGACAAGATCGGAAAGAAATTATACTCAGCCACAGTAATACCTAACAGAGGTGCGTGGCTAGAATATGAAACAGACTCTAATGATATATTCTATGTACGTGTTGATAGAAATAGAAAAGTTCCTGTTACAGTATTGATTAGAGCCTTAGGAATTGGAACAAATGCTGAGATTATAGAGCTATTTGGTGAAGAGCCTAAGATTCTTGCAAGTATTGAGAAGGACACCTCAGATAACTATCAAGATGGTCTATTAGAGTTATATAAAAAGTTGCGTCCTGGTGAACCACTTTCTGTAGAAAGTGCAGAGAGCCTTGTAAACAGCATGTTTTTTGATGCAAGACGTTACGACCTAGCTAAAGTTGGTAGATTTAAATTTAATAAAAAATTAGCATTTAAAAATAGAATTGTAGGATTTACTTTAGTGGAAGACGTTATCGATCAGTCTACCGGTGAAATTATTGCTACAACAGGAACAGTTGTGACAGAAGAATTAGCTGAAAAGATTCAAAATGCAGCTACTCCTTTTGTTTGGGTACAAGCAGAAGAACGTAATATCAAGATATTATCTAATATGATGGTAGACATCAGCAATTTTGTTAATATTGATAAAGAAAAACTTGGTATCACTGAAGAAGTATATTATCCAGCACTCCAATCAATTCTTAAAGAATACACAGATCAAGAAGATATCGAAGAAGCTATTAGAAAAAACATCTCTGAGTTAATTCCGAAACATGTCACTAGAGAAGATATTATTGCTTCAATTAATTATAATATACATCTAGAATATGGTAATGGTAATGCAGATGATATTGATCACCTTGGTAATAGAAGAATTAGAGCAGTTGGCGAATTACTTCAGAACCAATATCGTATTGGTCTATCAAGGATGGAACGTGTAGTTCGCGAGAGAATGACAACTCAAGATATTGAGGGTATCTCTCCCCAATCATTAATAAACATTAAGCCAGTAACTGCAGCGGTAAAAGAATTCTTTGGTTCATCTCAATTATCACAATTTATGGATCAGAATAATCCTCTTAGTGAATTAACACATAAGAGACGTTTGTCTGCTCTTGGACCTGGTGGTTTGTCAAGGGATAGAGCTGGATTCGAAGTACGTGACGTTCATTATTCTCATTACGGAAGAATGTGTCCAATTGAAACTCCGGAAGGTCCTAACATCGGTCTTATTAACTCACTTGCATCTTATGCAAGAATTAATGAATACGGATTTATTGAAGCTCCTTATAGAACAGTGGACAGATCAGAACCAAGTAATCCAAAGGTTACAGATGAAGTTGTATATCTAACAGCGGATGAAGAAGATAGATTTGTTGTTGCTCAAGCCAATGAGCCACTTGATGGGAATGGATATTTTATTAATAACAGTGTTTCTGGACGTTTTAGAGAGGAAACTTCAGAGTTTGAAAAAGCAAAAATAGATTTAATGGACGTATCTCCTAAGATGGTATTCTCAGTTGCGACAGCAATGATTCCTTTCTTAGAGAATGATGATGCTAACCGTGCACTTATGGGATCTAACATGCAACGTCAGGCAGTTCCTCTTCTAATCACAGAGTCTCCAGTAATTGGAACGGGAATGGAGCTTAAAGCTGCAGCAGACTCCGGTAACTGTATTATAGCCGAAAAATCTGGTGTAGTTGAAAAATCAACTGCAACCGAGATTATTGTTAAAAATGATGATGGATCTAAATCTGTATATAAAGTATTAAAGTTTGTTCGAAGCAATCAAAGTACTTGCTTGAATCAAAGGCCAATTGTATTAAAGGGCGACAGAGTAGAAGCTGGAGCTGTTATTGCTGATGGACCTTCTACTTCTCAAGGTGAGTTAGCTCTTGGGCAGAATCCATTGATTGGATTTATGACTTGGGAAGGATATAACTACGAGGATGCTGTTCTTTTAAGTGAAAGACTTGTTCAAGAAGATGTATACACTTCAGTTCATATTGAAGAGTATGAAGCGGAATCTAGAGATACCAAATTAGGACCAGAAGAGATTACAAGAGATGTTCCAGGCGTTGGTGATGATGCATTAAAAGACTTAGACGAAAGAGGAATCATAAGAATTGGTGCAGAAGTAC
>CAZAKD010000260.1:0-2705 GCA_964485435.1 uncultured Lachnospiraceae bacterium | reverse complement strand
TGTTTTATGAAGATTTAAATGAATCACATCAAATCCCATATCTCCAGGTCTAACAATACCCATAATCGCATTTAGATTTGCACCATCATAATATACTAAACCACCAGCATCATGAATAATTTTGGTAATCTCTATAATATCCATCTCGAACATTCCAACAGTGTTAGGATTGGTCAGCATTAATCCAGCCGTGTCATCACCAACTACTTCTTTTAATCGCTCTATGTTCACAGAACCATCTGATTTTGATGGGATACTAATTACGGTATAACCTGCCATAGTTGCACTAGCTGGATTCGTTCCATGTGCTGAATCAGGAACAATAATTTTAGTTCGTTTATTGTCTTTTCTATGTTCGTGGTAAGCTTTCATTAATAGCAATCCAGTAAATTCACCATGAGCACCTGCTGCAGGTTGGAATGTCATGTGATCCATTCCTGTGATTTCACAGAGATATTTCTCCGCCAATGCAAATACTTCCAAACAACCTTGTACCGTATTTTTAGGTTGTAATGGATGAATATTACGAAAACCTGGTAAAGAAGCCATCTCATCATTTATCTTTGGATTATACTTCATAGTACAGGAACCCAAAGGATAGAAGCCATCATTTACTCCATGAGTCTTCTTAACAAGTTCAGTGTAGTGTCTACTAATATCATTTTCAGACAGCTCAGGTAGATTAAGATCTTTATTTCTTATATAGTTTTTACTGAATGAATATTCTGGCACGTCACATGGTGGTAAGATAGCTGTACCACGCCCGTGATAACTTTTCTCAAATATTAATGTCATGCTAACCTACCTCCTTTAGAATTCTTACAAGATGATCTATGTCTTCCTTTGTATTCATCTCCGTAACACACCAAAGAATCCGCCCTTCGCCGTCTCCTAGTAATGGGTATCCTCCAAGAATTTCTTCTTCTGCTAGTCTATCCATTAGAATATTAATATCTTTAGGTGAGGTCGTTACGAATTCATGGAAGAAATCATTATGATAAACCATGTCATATCCTTTGATTTTATTTATCTCTTCTGCAAAATAGTGTGCTTTTGACATGCACTGAATTGCTACTTGCTTTAGACCTTCTTTTCCCATAGTACTTATATATACACCCACTGTTAGAGCACACAGAGCCTGATTAGAACATATATTACTTGATGCCTTTTCACGTCTAATATGTTGTTCTCTCGCTTGCAGTGTTAATACATAGGCCCTTCTTCCATTACTATCTTTGGTTTCTCCAACAATTCTACCTGGAAGCCTTCTCATCATCTTCTCTGTGGAAGCCATGAAGCCAATATAAGGGCCACCAAAAGAAAGAGGAAGTCCAAGAGGTTGCCCCTCACCAACAGCAATATCTGCACCAAATTCCCCTGGAGTTTTTAAAACAGCTAAAGAGATCGGATTACATCCTACTATATATTTAGCTCCTGAAGCATTGGTAATCTCTTTGATCCCATCCACATCTTCTAATTGCCCATAAAAGTTTGGATGTTGAATATAGATACATGCAGTCTCCTCATCCGCTAATTCTCGTAGACTTTCTATATCTGTTCTACCATCTTTGCCTTCAATAAGTATGATCTCAATACCATTACCACTACAATATGTCTGAATCGTCTGAATCACTTGAGGATTGGTAGTTCCCGATATAATTGCTTTCGTTCTTTTTCTCTCTTTACACATGTTTACTGCCTCTGCTGCTGCAGTTGCTCCATCATAAACAGAAGCATTTGACACATCAAGACCCGTTAATTCACAGATCATTGTTTGATATTCAAAGATGGATTGTAATAACCCTTGACTTATCTCTGCTTGATATGGAGTATATGCTGTTACGAATTCTTCCTTTGTTGTAATTTGTTTCACAATTGAGGGGATATAGTGGTGATATGCACCAGCTCCTCTAAATATTGAAGAAAACACTTGATTTTTAGCCGCAATGCTTTCCATCTTATTTCTAACTTCAAGTTCGCTATGTCCCATAGGTAGATTTAAGGTTCCTTGAAATAATACTTCTTTGGGAATTCCAGCGAACAGATCTTCTATCTGCCCATATCCAATGTCTTCCAACATCTCTTGTCTTTCTTTGGATGTAGTTGGTATATAAGTACCCATAGATCATCCCTCCTCATGTACAAAGGCTGCATATTCTTCTGCTGTTAGAAAGTCTTTTCTATCTGTAATATTACTTACTTCAATAAACCATGCATCATAAGGTGCCTGATTTATTAATTCTGGTGCATCCAGTAATTCTTCATTTATTTTTGTTACAATACCATTGACTGGACTAAATACTTCTGACACTGCTTTTACAGATTCAACATCTGCAAATGCTTCACCAATCGTTACCTCATCTTCTACTTCTGGCAAAGAAATATATACCAAATCCCCCAGAGAATCCTGAGCATAATCCGTAATTCCAATCTTTGCTGTTGTTTCATCAATAAACTGAATCCATTCGTGAGATTTTGAATATAATACACCTTCTAAGTTTTCCATATCTACATCCTCCTATAATTCATTTCTTTTTTCATAATATAATTATTTTCTTTTATCTGATGTTACTATTCACAGACCATTTAGTAACCAGGAACGATGACCCGAGTAAATGCTTCTGAAAAAGGGGTTTTTGCACTCGTCGGCACTTAGGCTCTGTCCTTTAGAGCCTTATGTACCACTACGAAGTGCAACTAAGCGA
>CAZAKD010000259.1:0-2705 GCA_964485435.1 uncultured Lachnospiraceae bacterium | reverse complement strand
CACGTCCAGCAATAGTTATAAAGAGTTCAATGCAGAACATTCCGTAGCCATTAAATGCTTCAATTGCTTGCTTAGCAATAACCATTGCTTCCTTATTGGTTGTTTCACTTATAGTTGCTGGTACAGTTGTCTCATCCAATATGCTATTCACGTGCACATTCTCAGAAACAGGGAATACTTTCACATCACCATTCGTACTTCGACAGACTAATATAGAGACTTCCTTTTCAAAAGGCACAAATTCTTCTACCATAAGGGGGAATCTTCCGCCACCTAAAATATGATATGCTTGGTCAATTTCATCCTTAGTTCTAATGACTGCATTACCTTTTCCATCATATCCACCAGTACATGTTTTTAAAATAATAGGATAGCCTAAGGAATTCCCTGCTTCCTCAATATCTTCTAGTCTATTAATCTGAATATAAGTAGGAATTGGTATCCCATGTTTCTCTAACCATTGATTTTGAACATATTTGTTTTGTATATGAAGTAATGTTTCACTAGAAGGATATACTTTATGTCCACTCACTTCAAGGATCTGCAGTGCTTTCACATCAATATGTTCAAATTCAAATGTTACTACATCCACCCTTTTTGCCAGTTCCTGTATGGCTTCCAAATCATCAAATCCAGCAACAATGTGCTCATCTGCAATACTATTCGCTGGACAATTTTTAGTTGGGTCTAAGATTGCAAAATAGTAACCCAATCTTTTCCCCTCTAAAATCATCATTTTCCCTAATTGTCCGCCACCAACTATACCAATTTTATTCATAAACATGTATATCCTCTCTGTCCTATTCAAAGACCTGATTCAATTGTTCTGTACCAGCTAATACAAATCTTCCATTGCTAATGATAACTGATTTATCCCCATTTTTATTATATACAGCTATTTCCCCTAGTTCATCATATGGTATTGTAATATCAGTATGACAATTAAAATATGCTTTCTCTATCTCTGTTTTTCTTAGAATTGAACACTCATTGTCTTTTGCCACAATTTCTTTTCCATCAGGGTTATATACTTTATTATCTTCACTCATCTTATAGCATGTATCCCCTACTGCAAAATGAGGTCCTGTCTTTTCAGCAATAAGAATAGGTAGTTTATCCGCAATATTATATTTTCTAGCCATTACATAGGCTGCTGTATTCGTTCCTATAGCAAATTCCCCCAAAGGAAGTGTATCTCTATTATACATTAGATTCTCTTTTACAAAGTTCTTATTCGCTTCTTCCTCTTCAAAATTACTACAGTTATATTCTACGATTTTACCATCTTCAAATCTTAGATATAGATCATGATATTCTAGATCATGGAGATAAACTTTGCTTACATGAAGAATTCCATTGCTTCCTTGTAACTTCGGTGAAGTAAACACTTCCCCAACTGGAATATTAACATCAGCCAAACAGTTCTCAAAAAGAGATTCTTTCTCTGGATTCTGTAATTCATGAAGCTTTACTTTAATATCTGTATGATTATCGCCACTTCCTAAGACATGAACATAATCTCCCTGATCTAATACATCAATCATACTCTGTTGGATATTCTTATACATCTCATAATCAAGTGTATTAATTCTTACAGTTTCATGAAAGATTTCTTCAAACTTCTCTCCAATCTCAGGAATTGGATATGCGATAATAGTAAAGCTGTATTCGCTGCTCTTAATATAATTGTTTACAATCAAACCAGCATCTCTTCTATAATTAACAGTTAATTTCTGTTGCTTGTCATCAAGTTTACTTGCCTTTACTTTATTGATTGGTGTAAATGGATGTTCTCCAAAGATCTCCATTACCGCTGGACCAGCATATCCATGAGCAAGCTCTTTATATTCTTCATAGGTTCTTTGTAAATGAACCAATTTCTTCTCAATAAATGCTTTGTCAAGATATAATTCATCATCAAAGCGATGATCATAATCATATTGTTTATTAGGACTAGTTGAAATAAAACCATTTTTCTGGTTTTGATTCTTATTTATGCTATTCACAGCTGCACGGTAGATAATTGGTTTTAAACCAAGCTTTTTAAATTTTAAGATTGCAGATCTCACAATTCTTTCAAAGCCAATACAGTATCTTATATTCACTGTTGACTTTTTAGTCATATCTATGTGTGCTAATTCAAATCCTTTACGATATCCTTCCGTATATGTTTCTGCCAAAGCATCAATTTCTTTTTGTGGTAAACTATTTAAAAATTTAGCTATCTTTCGTTCATTATCTGTAATATGTTCCCCAAAGTAATATAGATAGCTTAAATCTTCAAGATTACTATTCATAATAATATCTTTGGCAAAAGTAATCTCTGGATCTAATGTTTCTCTTATTCTATCTTTCAGAGTAATCTCGCTGTAATCACTTACAAAATAATAGATTGCAGACTTTACATCCTTGTAAGTATACTCATTCTCTTCTTCAAAATAATTATATATTTCAATAAATAATTCTAAGCATATTGTAATATCAAACAATCTACCTTCATATACATACACAATTTTAGGCATTATAGTATTTATTCTTTGACGTTTAGGTATATCACCTTTTTCTTGTAAATACTGTAATGATACATGATCCTCATCTGCATCTATGTATACATAAGGAACCTCTTTTAGTTCACTTTGTACTTTTGCCTTAGGAAATTTAAGTTCATGAATCTTATTCTTAACTGTTTGTTTACTTACATTTTC
>CAZAKD010000258.1:0-2706 GCA_964485435.1 uncultured Lachnospiraceae bacterium | reverse complement strand
GGCAGCTGTAGATTTACAGAGTAGCTGTGATAAAGTGATAGATGTTTCACTAAAGAATGGGTATGATAATTGGTGCAGTAATAGCTACGGGGCAACCTTTTTCATTCTGGAATGTACCATCATTCCTTATCACTATTGGAGGTACAACTGCATCCCTTATTTTTGCTTTCCCAGCAAAAAGGCTTTTTACGATTGGTTCAGTTATGAAAAAATCGTTTGAACTAGGAAGAGATGATATTAAAGGTGACATCGATACTTTAGTTGAACTTTCAGAAAGGTCAAGGAAGGAAGGACTACTTGCCCTTGAATTAGTTTCCTCTTTCTATGGAGCTTTTATAGCCTATGTCATGTTTTCACCAATGGCTAAAAGATTAAAGACTATGAGTTCTGAAGAGGAATCAAGAAGAGAAGTGTTAATTGAGGGGCTTGCCGCTATTCAACAGGGTAAGAATCCAAAGTTACTTAGAGAAGAGTTATCAGCATATGCGAACATAAGATCGGATGATGCTCAGGAAGAAGAGCAAGTTAATACATATAGGGAAAGGGATATGGTTAGACAATAATGAGAGGCAATGGTAAATTTAGTAAAGAGTCGAATGAGATGGAAGAAGAAGGCGCTAACTGGATGGATAGTTATAGTGACCTAGTGACAGACTTGCTTGCTATATTCGTAGTTCTGTTTTCATTTGCCATGATGAGTCAAGCCATTCAAAATTCTAATGCAGCACAAGATAAGAATTCAATTGCTGCATCTATAGAGTCAGCAATATTAGCTAATCAAGGTGGTGTTTTGGATGGACAGGACAGCATATTTCCGGCTAATGATGCATTAATGCCTAATGATTCCAATGATTCATCTGAAGAAGGTAGTATAGACTCTGATGAAAGTCAAGCTAACGAGGGTGGGCTGGATTCAGGAAAAGATTCAGGAAAATCCACATCTAAAGGGGATAATGTAGACTCTGGCGGTGCAAATTCTGAAACAGGTGTAGGTGGTAACAAAGCTAAAGAAGACAGCTTCAACAAGCTCTTTGAATCTATTAAAGAGTACATTGATGAAGAAGGACTTTCGAAGCAATTAAGTGTTAAGAAGCAAGGGGACAATCAAATTCTATTGAGAGTAGCTGCTTCTGTGTTTTTTGATATAGGACGGGCTGTTAATGTTCTGAGGTATCTATTAGAAATCAGTCCTCTGGGACCACAGAAGTTCTCAGCTGTTGACTATGGAGAGTTCCATCCTATCGCAGAAAACGATACTGAGGCAAATAGGATTAGAAATAGACGAGTTGACTTTATAATTGAAGCAACAAAAAATAAAAGTAAATAATAATAAGGCTATCCCCATTGTATCATAAAGTGAGGATAGCCTTATTAATTATTTGATAAAAGTACCTTTATCCAATTCATCAAATGCTTGCTTGAGTTCAGTCTGAGTATTCATAACGATTGGACCACCCCAAGCAATTGGTTCATTTAATGGTTTTCCGTAGATTACAAGAAGGCGCATTCCTTTATTAGAAGCCTGAACTTCCAAACGATCTCCACTAGAGAATATTACACCATATCTTCTAGGTATTAAAGTAGATTCTTCAAAGTAACCTTCTCCATCTACTACATATATAAATAATGTATCTTCAGGATTGGTATCCAGATGCCAGTTGGTTCCTGGTTCTAAATCAACATCTAAGAAAGTAGCCTTTACATAATCACCTTGTGTTGAACCAGTAACTCCATCATAACTCCCTGAGATAATCCCAACACGAGCGCCATCTTTTTCAACCTTAGGAACCATATCTGCACGAATATCACGATACTGAGGTTCTACCATTTTATCTTTTTGAGGAAGGTTTAACCATAGCTGAACTCCAAGCATTCTATCAGCAGCTTGGGGCATCTCTTGATGAAGAATTCCACTACCAGCGGTCATCCATTGACAGCAACCGTCTAATATACTACCTTTATTGCCCAAACTATCTGAGTGATCAATGTCACCGTGAATTAAATAGGTAACAGTCTCTATTCCCCTATGTGGATGCCAAGGGAATCCTTTGGTATAGTCATTAGAATCTTCAGAATCAAAAGCATCCATCATAAGAAACGGATCTAGAAGGCTGGTGTCATTATAACCAAATACTCGAACTAGTTTAACTCCAGCGCCATCAAATTGTGTGCTTCCAGTTATCACTTTTTTAATCTTTCTTATCTCCAATACAAGTACCTCCTTTATCTATAAGATACCACTATTGTATCACTACGACACCTTTCTCACAAGATGATCAGCTAGTCTTATAGCCAATGCTACAGATGAAAGAGTAGGATTGGCAGCAGATAACAATGGAAGCTCGGTGGCTTTCAGGTATCCATGATTATATAGGCGAGATATTAGGATATTCTGCATGGAAGATCCTCTTGGATAATCCTTGGTAACTGCCAACATTTTTTCAGCTAAGGTGAAATAATAATCAAGTTCTTTAGGATGAATTGGCCATTTTCTTAAATCAGAATCTTTGGGCCTTGGAGACGATCCATTCCAAAACAAAGTCCTACCACCTAGTGCATAGACTTCCCTAGCACCAGGATACTGAGGAAGATTCTTTCCAATAGGAGTGGAATTATCCGGTAATAATTGACTGAACATTTGCAATTCATTTATGGTTGGAATATTAAGCGCATTAGAATGAAATAATTTCCCCCCTTTTTCAATCA
>CAZAKD010000257.1:0-2707 GCA_964485435.1 uncultured Lachnospiraceae bacterium | reverse complement strand
TTTTGCCACAGGGACGGTACCTAACGCGTTAGGTACCGTCCCCATTTCATTATTCTGACATGCTGAATGCTTCGTGAACTGCATTCATTGCCTTATCCACATGAATATCATCGATGATTACAGTTACGCGAATCTCAGATGTAGATATCATCTTAATGTTTACTCCAACATCATATAGAGCTTCAAACATCTTAGCAGCAACTCCTGCATTAGACATCATACCAGCACCTACGATAGATAGCTTAGCAATAGATTTCTCTACGTCTATTTTCTCGCATTTCAGACTGCTAGCTCTGTGTCTTTCAAGAATTTCAACTGCTTCTTCTACTTTGTCTTGATCTACTGTAAAGCTAATGTCTTTTGTTCCATCTCTACCTACTGATTGTAGAATAATGTCTACATTGATATTATATCTTGCAAGGTGATTGAATAATTTGAAAGCCACACCTGGTTGATCTTCTAATCCTATTACAGCTATTCGAGCCGCATTTCTATCACATGCTACTCCACTTACTAGCATCTTTTCCATTTTTACTTCCTCCTTAACGATCGTTCCCTCTGTTGTATTCAGACTTGAACGTACTACTAATTCAACACCATACTTTTTTGCCATTTCTACTGAACGATTGTGCAGAACTCCAGCTCCTAAAGTAGCAAGTTCAAGCATTTCATCATAAGTAATCTCATCTAGCTTTCTCGCGTCCTTAACAATTCTAGGATCAGCTGTGTATACTCCATCTACATCTGTGTAGATTTCACATCTATCTGCATGTAATGATGCAGCAATAGATACTGCCGTTGTATCAGATCCACCTCGTCCAAGGGTAGTATAATCATCAAATTTATTTATTCCTTGGAATCCTGTTACAATAACAATTTTTCTATTAGCTAACTCATTTCTAATCCTTTCTGTATCAATCTTCTTAATTCTCGAATTACCATAGGTCGATGTTGTGTGCATTGCTACTTGATATGCATTAAGTGATACCGCCGGAACACCAAGAGCATCCATAGCCATAGCCATAAGTGCAACCGAAGTTTGTTCTCCTGTAGTAAGAAGCATATCTAGTTCTCTCTTTGATGCTTTAGGATTAATATCTTTTGCTTGTGCCAAAAGTATATCTGTTTGTTTTCCCATTGCTGATAGAACTACAATGACGTCATGACCTTCTTTATAACTTTCAATGCAACGCTTTGCTACATTAAAAATCTTATCCTTTTCGGCTACACTTGTACCGCCGAATTTTTTAACTATTAGCATAGTTACCTCCTAAATTATTTCTAGAATTTTCATTGTTGTCAATGAAATAATTTATCAATTATTTTATACCCTTCGGATATATAATTATTGCTTTTCTTTGCTTCTAATTCATTATAGTTCCAAGAATTTGACATCTTCTTAGTATTATCGTACAGCATATATGGAACCGGATCACTTGTATGAGTCCTACAACGTATAGGTGTTGGATGATCAGGAAGAATCAACATACGATATTCTTCTTTGCTTTTATTCATTAATTCATAAATCACTTTTATAACCTTTTGATCTAAATATTCAATAGCTTGAATCTTATTAGGTATACTTCCTTGATGTCCCATCTCGTCAGGAGCTTCCACATGAACATATACAAAATCATAATTCTCCTTTGTTAGAACATCTACTGCTGCCTTTGCCTTGCCTTCATAGTTCGTATGCAAAGTTCCATTTGCTCCTGGCACATTTACAACTTTCATACTTGCCCCTACAGCGATACCCTTTAGAAGATCTACTGCTGATATCATAGCACCCTTCTTTTTATTCTTTTCTTCAAAAGAATCTAGGTTAGGTCTAGTTCCTGCACCCCAAAACCATATGGAATTCGCTTTGTTTAATCCTTTGGCTTGACGTTCTATGTTTAAAGGATGATTATTTAATATATCATAACTTTTCTTCATCATTTCCTTTAAAGCTTCCTCTTTCGGTAAATATCCACCAATAACATTTCCTAATATATCATGGGGAGGAGTTAATTCAACCACTTTTCCCTTATCCCATATGGTTAGATGTCTATAACTTGTTCCTAGATAATACTTATATATATCAGTTTCTAATTCCTCGCGAACAGCGTTCAATAGAATTGTTGCATCTTCTGTTGATATCTCACTAGAGCTATGATCTAAAATCTTGCGTTCCTCATAAGTGCCCTCTTCTTCTGATAAAGTTACAATATTGCATCTAAGAGCAATATCTGTAGAGGTCATATCCACTCCAATACTCAGTGCTTCAAGTGGAGACCTTCCTGTATAATATATCTCAGGATTGTATCCTAACACTGAAAGATTAGCCGTATCGCTACCAGGGCTCATCCCTTTGGGAATGGTGTGAGCCAATCCTATCTCAGATATTTTAGCTAGTTGATCCATCATTGGTGTAGTCGCATATTCTAGTGGAGTTTTTTCATCTAGTTGAGAGATTGGCTCATCTGCCATTCCGTCACCTAATACAATTATATATTTCATAATATATGTCCTTTCATTTCTAGATAATTGAATTTCAAGCAAAATTTACTTCAGATACAGTTGAACCATATCTGAAGTGTTATAAAACTCATCTAAAAGGCTACCCTAATCATACCTAGAATATTATCGAGTTCCTTTGCTTTCACTTTATAGGAACCTTCTGTCATCTCGTCAGTAATAAATGCATACTCACCTTGAACATCTTCTG
>CAZAKD010000256.1:0-2750 GCA_964485435.1 uncultured Lachnospiraceae bacterium | reverse complement strand
AGCCTTTACTTCTGATGAGTATCATCTTGATACGGATGAGAAGACAGGACTCATAGAATTTAGATTGAAAACAAAAGTAAGTGAAGAATCCGTTTTGTTATTGAAATCTTTAATACTTGGATTACAAGGAATTATCGAGGACAATGGACAAAAATATATTAAATTAACATTATAGAATAGAATATATTTTGTAGATGTATTTTCAAGGAGGTGTAAGACAATGTTAAAGATGAACCTTCAATTTTTCGCTCATAAAAAGGGTGTTGGTTCTACTAAAAACGGTAGAGATTCTGAGTCTAAGAGATTAGGCGCTAAGAGAGCTGATGGACAATTTGTTTTAGCTGGTAATATTCTTTACAGACAACGTGGTACTAAGATCCATCCAGGAGTTAATGTTGGACGTGGTGGCGACGATACTTTATTCGCATTAGTTGACGGAGTTGTAAGATTTGAAAGAAAAGGTAGAGACAAGAAACAAGCAAGTGTTTACCCAGTAGCAGCAAAATAATACTACGTATTCAAGCCCCAATTGGATTTCTTTTCATTGGGGCTTTTTCATTTAAAGGTTGAAGTAAGATGTTTTGAATCATGCCCTAGGGTAGTTTGATGCTATGATTTCAGATTATTGAGTGTGTGAGAAGAGTAAGTTTGGGATAATATATATATGAGATGATTTACTTCAGCCTTTAAATTATCTAGAAGAGGTGATAATATGTATGCAGATAGTGCGAAGATATATATAAGATCAGGCAAAGGTGGAGATGGACATGTTAGTTTTCGTAGAGAAATCTATGTTCCTGCTGGTGGGCCTGACGGCGGAGATGGTGGTAAAGGTGGCGACCTTATATTTGAAGTGGATGAAGGAATAAATACCTTAAATGAATTTCGTCATGTTCGTAAGTATTGTGCGCAAGATGGGGAAAGTGGTGGAAAACGTAAATGCTCTGGTAAAGACGGTTCCGATCTTGTTGTAAAAGTACCACCAGGTACAATTATTAAAGAAGCAGAGACAGGGCAAGTAATTGCTGATATGTCTCATGAGAATAAAAGAGAGATCATATTAAGAGGTGGTCGAGGCGGAAAAGGAAATCAGCATTATGCTACTGCAACAATGCAGGTACCTAAATATGCACAACCTGGTAAAGCGGCGCAAGAACTTTATGTGGTATTAGAGTTAAAAGTTATTGCAGATGTTGGACTTGTAGGTTTCCCTAATGTAGGAAAATCTACTTTGTTATCCAGGGTAACCAATGCAAATCCTAAGATTGCCAATTATCATTTTACAACTTTGAATCCTAATTTAGGTGTTGTGGATCTAGAAGGAACAGATGGATTTGTTATTGCTGATATTCCAGGGCTAATAGAAGGTGCTTCAGAAGGAGTGGGCTTGGGACATGAATTCTTAAAGCATATTGAGAGAACCAAAGTAATTATCCATATGGTGGATGCGGCTTCCACTGAGGGAAGGGATCCAATCGATGATATCAAGAAGATTAATGCAGAGTTAATCGCATATAATCCCGAATTAGCGAATAAGCCACAGGTAATTGCTGCAAATAAGATAGATGTATTCTACGGTGATGATGAAGAAACAACCATCTCACTATTAAAAGAAGAATTTGAACCACAAGGAATTAAAGTATATCCTATCTCGGGGGTAAGTGGAGTAGGTATTAAAGATTTATTATATCATGTTCATCACATGTTGTCTGAACTGGATCATGCTCCAGTTGTATTTGAGAGAGAATATTTCCCAGAAGAAATTGATTTTAGCTCAGAGCCATATACGGTAGAGAAAGAGTCTGAACATGTATTCTTGGTTGAAGGACCAAGAATTGAGAGAATGCTGGGTTATACTAACCTTGATTCTGAAAAGGGATTTGAATTCTTCCAGCGATTCTTAAAGGAAAACAATATATTAGATGAGCTAGAAGCATTAGGAATCGAAGAAGGCGACACGGTTAAAATGTATGAATTACATTTTGATTATTATAAATAATATAATCATATTTTAAGGAGAATAACGTATGACAAGTAAGCAAAGAGCTTATCTAAAAAGCCTTGCAATGAATATGGAACCTATCTATCATATAGGAAAAGCTAGCCTTACTCCTGAGATTACTTCAGGAATAAGTGATGCTTTAGAGGCAAGAGAATTAATAAAAGTAAGTGTATTAAAGAATTGTATGGACGATCCAAGAGAAATTGGACAAATGGTTAGTGAAAGAACAAAATCAGAATTAGTACAAGTTATTGGTAAAAAGATTGTATTATATAGGGAATCTAAAGACAAAAAAAGAATTGTACTACCATAGATATGAACTTTTAAATTAAGGAGTAATTATGGGGAATATAAAAAAAGTAGGTATCATGGGGGGGACTTTTAATCCGATCCATATGGGACATTTGTTCCTTGGAGAACAAGCATATGAACAGTACCAATTAGAAAAGGTGTATTTTATGCCGTCTAAGAAACCTCCTCATAAAGACTTGAAGAATATTATACCTGATACATTGCGTCGGGATATGGTTGAACTTGCGATCAAGGAAAATCCTCATTTTCAGCTTTCTACAATTGAGTTAGATAGAGAGGGTATCACTTATACTGTAGATACACTGGAATATCTAAAAGAAAAAGAGAAAGACACGGAATTGTATTTCATTATCGGAGCGGATAGTTTGTATCAGATTGAGACTTGGCGGAATCCCAAAAGGATTCTAGAATTAGCTACCATGTTAGTTGCTACAAG
>CAZAKD010000255.1:0-2758 GCA_964485435.1 uncultured Lachnospiraceae bacterium | reverse complement strand
TAAAATTTACTTAAGCAAAGGACAATGTAACAACCAGGTAGAATTTAAGAGGAGGTAAATGAATGAAACGTTTATTATCAGTAGTACTTGTAATCTTGTTATTATTTACATTAACTTCTTGTGGGGGGAATAATACAACGTCTGGAAGTAATGAGGGTAATAAGGAGATGGATTTGGATTTGTCTGGTGGATGGAAACAGAGAAATTCGAATTCTAATACAGACTATCAGATTGCAATGATCGATGATGGTACAATAGAAATATACTGGAAGGATGATGAGGGCACATCCTTATATTGGGCAGGAACTTATGAAGCACCGTCATCAGAATCAAACGAATATACATGGGAGTCAATTAATGATAGGAGTCGTACTGATTCAGCTTTACTTGCTTCTGGGGATGATACAAAAGCTTTTAAGTATAAAAATGGTGTTATCAGCTACTCTGTTTCTGCATTAGGAGTAACAACAACAGTTGAACTTGAACGTTCTGAAGATGTGAACATACAGGTTCAAAAGGCAGTTGCTGCAGAAGACCTACTTCCACTTGAAATGATAGACAGTGGATACTTTGTGAAAGATGGATATGATACTTATTATATACAGTATGCGATTATTGTAAAGAATCCGAATACTGAAAGAGCAGTTGAATTCCCAAAGGTGCGTATAACAGCACGCGATACTAATGGTGAGGTACTTGGTACAGAAGATATTGTAGGTTCATCAATTTTACCAGGAGAAACTTGGTATAGTGCATTCCAAGGACCAAGCATTGACAGCAAACCCGAAATAGTTGAATTTGAAATTATACAACCTAGCAGTGGAGATTGGGTTTTACCAGATAGGATAGACAATGTGGGCACACCCCTTTCTGTAGAAAAACCAACTAAGCGTGAGGATAAGATTGTTGGTGAGATATTCAACCCTAATAATTTTGATATCAACTCTGTTGCCGTAGTTGTATTATTCCGTGATGATACTGGTAACCTCATTGCTGGAGAAACTACTTATACAGATAAGATTAATGCTGATGGTAAAATTCCATTTGAATTATCCTTATGGGGTGCAGAGGAGTATGTTACTGAAAATTTTGAGGTTTATGCATATCCTTGGTACTAGATTAAAAACTATTTATAAAAATGGATATCTATAAAGTTAATGTTTTTAATATGGCATATATCTTACTTAATAGATATAAGTAGATATCAAAATTTATATGGAAGGAGATAGTTAGATAGGGCTATTCGATATATTTAAAGGTAAGAAAGATGAGAATGATGATTTTTATGAAGAACCATGGACTGCTACATGTGATTATTGTGATGGGACAGGTATAGCTTTTTGTGACGTTTGTGATGGAGAGGGTGGGGATGAACTTGAAACGTGTTCAGCTTGTAATGGTAGTGGTGGAATGAAGTGCCCTGAATGTGATGGGTTAGGTGAATCAACTTTTCAAATGGGTAAAAAACTTTAAATTATTCTTTTAACTAAAATAGTGCCAACACATTGTAAGGAGGTTTGGATATGAGCTTATTTGATATATTTAAAAGGAAGAAAGACAAAGATATTTTAGATTACGATATTACAGATGATTATGATGACTATATGGATGATGATGAAGAAGGAGAAATGATAAGTATTTATGATGCAGCAGATATATGGGCTTCAAATGGTAAAGATGAAGATTATACTTTTGGATATTCAGAGGAAGAGCTAGAAGATGCTCTTAATTCATAGTTATAATTAATATTAAATATAATAAATAGCATCACTAATGAAGCTGTATTGATGCTAGAAAATCTGTAAAATAGAAAAAATGAGTACAAAAAACAACAAAACAGGAGCTTAAATGTAACTAAAACATAAATAAGAGTAACTTTTAAGCTATGCTCTTTATTGAGTGGGAATGATTGCGTAACCTCGTCGCAGTGCAAAACTAAAAAAACAGGAAGCAAGGTGTGAGTTCACTCACAAACCCAGCTTCCTGTTTTTTTAGTTTTATAGGGCGATAGCCCGCGTGCTTGTTGATATTGTGTACTTTTAATATCAACAAGCTAAGCACAGCGACGAGGATAACAAAGAAAGGATAATAAAAAAGCTTATATAAAGCAGGTTTTAGATAACTTAAGTGAGACAATGTAATTCAAATTGGTTTATTCAAGAATTAGTGCTATTATTAATATAGAATATATTTTCTTCTAAGGAGGATTATAAGATAATAGTAAACTATAATAAATTACTCCTATTACTCAAGGAGAAAATACACCTAATATAGATTTGCAAAAGTAATCAGGCCTTTCTGAAGATATAATTACTAGGATAAAAAATGAGTATATTAGACTTTAGGGAATAGAAAGCATATGAATGTACTAGATTGTAAAGCAGATGAGATATTAGAATTAGTTAAATAATACTTATAAGGGAGGATACTGTGCAAAAAAATATAAAATTAGAAATCTTTGATGATAACTTAGCTATCTATGGAAAATCATTGCTAAGTATTCTTCTAAAAGATAGAACAACAGGAAAAAATATAATATGGGCAACCAATGATTACATACAGTTGGGAGAAATATACAGAGCAGAAAATGAAATTAGTCTTAATACTGTTAATGGTGGGAATGAAAAGTTTATTAGACCTAGAATAACAAAATCCTATGAAAAACAAAACAATAGAACAAGGGAGAAAGCAGAGGTTTTCACTCCTTCATGGGTATGTAATCAACAAAATAACTTAGTAGATGAAAAGTGGTTTGGGA
>CAZAKD010000254.1:0-2759 GCA_964485435.1 uncultured Lachnospiraceae bacterium | reverse complement strand
AAAAAGAAAAGAGAATGGGCAATCCATAGTGATGAGAATAGGTCTAATTGCCTTCATTATAATATCAATCTTTATTAGTGGGCTGTCGCCTATACTAAGTGTGTTGCCAATAGCAGCAATACTAATTACGATTTATATGTTTCCAAAATTAAGTGTGGAGTATGAATATGTCTTTTGCGATGGACAATTAGATTTTGATAAAATTATGGGTAAGTCCAAAAGAAAGAATATGTTAAAGGTGGATTTTGAACAGATTGAAATTATTGCACCTTCTAATTCTCATTCTCTTGATGCTTATAAGAATAATAATCTGAAAAAATTAGATTATTATTCATTGGACGCAGAAGCTAAAACTTACACATTAATTGGTGCAGCCATGGGTAAGTCGGATGGAGAAAAAGTAAGAATTATCTTTGAGCCAAGTGATAAGATGATTGAGTGTATGAGGTTAAAAGCCCCTAGAAAAGTTGTAACATATTAAAACCTTTGAAAACAATAATTTTCACTGAATCGTGGTTGACAAGGAATCGAATATTAGTTATACTTTGTAGAATTACACAACAATAATAACTTAATATACATCAAGAAAGCGAGGATTTATAAGATGGGAAGAATTATCGGCGAAGGAATTACATTTGACGATGTGCTATTAATACCAGCTTATTCGGAAGTAACACCAAACCAAGTGGATTTAACAACGAATCTTACAAAGACTATTAAATTAAATATTCCAATGATGAGTGCTGGAATGGATACGGTTACTGAACATAGAATGGCAATTGCTATGGCAAGACAGGGTGGAATAGGTGTTATCCACAAAAACATGTCAGTTGAGGCTCAAGCAGAAGAAGTTGATAAGGTAAAACGTTCTGAAAATGGTGTTATAACGGATCCATTTTATTTATCTCCTGAACATACATTGGAAGATGCTAATAATCTAATGGGAAAATATAGAATATCGGGTGTACCAATTACAGAAGGAAAAAAACTAGTTGGTATTATTACGAATCGTGATTTAAAGTTTGAAGAAGACTATTCAAAAAAGATTAAAGAATCTATGACTTCTGAAGGATTAATCACTGCTCAAGAAGGAATTACTCTAGATGAAGCAAAAAAGATTCTTGCTAAAGCAAGAATAGAAAAGCTGCCAATCGTAGATAAAGACGGTAATCTAAAAGGGCTTATTACAATTAAAGATATAGAAAAACAGATAAAGTATCCTCTTTCAGCGAAAGACAATCAAGGCAGACTTCTTTGTGCTGCAGCAGTAGGAATAACCAATAATGTACTTGAGAGAGTAGAAGCATTGGTAAAGGCCAAAGTTGACGCTGTTGTAATTGACTCAGCTCATGGTCATTCGGCTAATATTTTGAATGCAGTTAGATTGATTAAAGAAAATTTCCCTGATCTTCAAGTAATTGCTGGTAATGTAGCAACAGGAGATGCAACAAAAGCATTGATCGATGCAGGAGTAGACGCTGTAAAGGTTGGTATTGGACCAGGATCTATATGTACTACAAGAGTTGTTGCAGGTATAGGAGTTCCACAGATTACTGCTATTATGGACTGTTATGAAGTAGCTAAAGAACATGGAGTTCCGATTATTGGAGATGGCGGTATTAAATATTCAGGTGATATGACGAAAGCCATTGCAGCAGGTGCTAGCGTATGTATGATGGGAAGTATATTTGCTGGTTGTGATGAAAGTCCAGGAACATTTGAATTAGTCCAGGGTAGAAAATATAAAGTATACCGTGGCATGGGCTCTATTGCTGCTATGGAGAATGGAAGTAAAGATAGATATTTCCAAACAGATGCGAAGAAATTAGTTCCTGAAGGAGTGGAAGGCCGTGTGGCTTACAAAGGAACAGTAGAAGACACTGTTTTCCAACTAATTGGAGGTCTAAGATCTGGTATGGGTTATTGTGGAGCATCAACGGTTGAAAAACTAATCACTGAAGGACAATTCATTAAGATTTCCGCTGCGTCCTTAAAGGAAAGTCATCCACATGATATTCATATAACAAAAGAAGCTCCTAACTATAGTATTGAAGAATAAATTGCAAATCATAATTAATATAATAAATAACATAATGAAAAGTTGTCTTAACCATAGGACAACTTTTCTTAAAATGTAAGTACGTATAAATGGAACAAAACAGGATAGAAAATGGGGAGAATAATGAGGAAAAGACTTACAAGGCAGGGATGGAAGCGACGTAAACAATTAAGACGGTTAATTATTCTAGGGGCTATAAGTATTGTGTCAATTACAGTATTATGTATCCTATCTGTATTATTAGGGAGCAGTGTCCTTAAGAATAGTAGTACATACACAATAGGTAAGAACGTTCAATTACAAGGAAACTACCCAACAGACCTGAATCTAAATGTACAACTCTTAACACCCAATCCTTTCTCAAGGCCTGAAGATAAATTAGAAAAAGTAAAAGGTGTTGTGATTCATTATACGGCTAACCCCAAGACAGATTCAATTGCCAATCGTAATTATTTTGAGAATCTTAAGACAACTCAAACTACCAAGGCAAGTAGCCACTTTGTAATTGGTCTAAAAGGGGATATCGTTCAATGTATTCCTACACGGGAGATCGCTTACGCTTCAAATGAAAGAAATATTGACACAATCTCAATTGAAGTATGTCATCCAGATGAAACAGGTGAATTTTCCAAGGAATCATACGATACTCTAGTGCATCTAGTTGCCTGGTTAGTGTGTGAATATGATCTGGACTCTGACC
>CAZAKD010000253.1:0-2760 GCA_964485435.1 uncultured Lachnospiraceae bacterium | reverse complement strand
CCGCTAACCAACCATGACGAGCAACTTGGTATTCACCATTACTTCTTGTATCAATGAATACATTCCAGTCTTGAGATGAAATTGTAACATTTAAACCAAGTTTTTCAGCCCACATATTCTGGATTGCTTCCATCATCGCTTCATGTCCAGGGTTACACATTAATTCGATTGTAGGGAAACCTTCACCATTCGCATAACCAGCTTCTGCAAGAAGTTGTTGTGCCTTAGTAACATTTCCTTCATAATCATTCACATCATACCAAGCTTCAGCATTTGAATGGAATTCTTCTTCTACATTAGAGTCTGAAAGACCAGTAGGAACAAATGTGTCTGCCGGTTGTTGACCACCCTTTGCAACTGCTTCTACTATAAAGTTTCTATCAATAGCTAAAGAAAGAGCTTGTCTTACTTTTGCATCTTTGAATTCTTCTTTTTGAGTTTGAATTGCTAAGAAGTATGTTCCTAATTGGCCTGTAATTTCAAGACCATTACCTTTCATAGCCTCAATCTCTTCACTCGGAAGATCATCACCAAATAAGATCTCACCATTCTTGAATGCAGAAAGAATGGTATTTTGGTCTTCCATTAAGTTAAAGTTAATTGTATCAGGGCCTAATTTATCTAGATCATAGTATTGGTCATTTTTAACATATACCATTTTTGATTGATGTTCCCACGTAGTTAATTTATATGGTCCATTACCTATATAGTTATCTGGCTCTGTTGCCCATGTATCTGGATTCTCACTAATAATATCTTCTCTTAAAGGATACGTTGTTGGGAATGCAGCAATTTCTAAGAAATAGCTTGTTGGAACTGCTAATGTAACTTCAAAAGTTTTTTCATCAATCGCTTTAACACCTAATTCAGAAGGATCTTTTGCACCTTCCATAATTTCATTTGCATTAAGTACCATATCAAGCATGTAGTTATACTCTGAACCTGTAGCAGGATCAACAGATCTTCTCCATGAATATACGAAGTTTTCTGCAGTAACTGGTTCGCCATCAGACCATTTCGCATCATCACGAATTGTGAATGTATATACAAGGTTATCATCGCTTACTTTAACATCAGCAGCTTGTGCATTAACCACTTCACCTTTATCATTTATCTTCATTAATCCCTCAAAAGCATGGTTGATTAATGTACCACCATCAACGGCAGTATTAAGAGTTGGGTCAATTGTATTTGGTTCTGGCCCTACATGGACATCAATGACTTTTCCATTACCTTGGTCATTTCCTTTTGCAGCATCTTTACCACCACATGCAGTTAGAACTGTTGATACTACCATAACTAGTAATAACAATAATGCGGCTGGCTTCTTAAAAATATTTTTTTTCATATTTTTTTCCTCCTTCTTTGGGCAGGGACAACAATTGTCCTAGCCATTTTATCTATTTAATAATTCCTATCAGATATTCATCCTAGTAAGAATTACAAATACTTAAGTAAACTTCTCTAACGTTTTATCTTATCTAGATTATGACAAGCTACAAAGTGACCTGGATCTCGTTCTAAGAACTCTGGTGCTTGTTTCGCACAAACGTCTGTAGCATACGGACATCGAGTCCTAAAAGTACATCCACTTGGTGGATTTAGTGGACTTGGGATATCTCCATTTAAAATAATTCTTTGTCTACTTCTACTAACCTTAGGATCTGCAACTGGTATAGCAGATAATAAAGTTTGAGTATATGGATGCAATGGATTCTTATATAACTCTTGACTCTCGGTTAATTCTACGAGATGTCCTAAATACATTACTCCTATTCTATTGCTAATATGTTTTACAACTGATAGATCATGAGCTATAAACAGATAAGTAAATCCTTTTTCAGCCTGAAGATCTTCTAACATGTTCACAACTTGTGCTTGTATAGATACATCTAGAGCGGATACTGGTTCATCACATACTATAAATTCTGGTTCCACTGCTAATGCTCTTGCAATACCTATTCTTTGTCTTTGACCACCAGAGAACTCATGTGCGAAACGATTGGCATGTTCTGCATTTAATCCCACGGTCTCAAGTAATTCATATATCTTATTCTTTCTTTCCTCTTTATTCCTATACATCTTATGAATATCAAGAGGTTCTCCGACTATATCTCCAATTGTCATTCTAGGATCTAGTGATGCATATGGGTCTTGGAATATAATCTGCATCTTCCTACGGTATGGCAACATATCAACATTGGTAATATCTACGCCATCATATATGATCTGTCCCTCTGTAGGTTCATGAAGTCTTAAAATAGTTCTTCCAAGAGTAGTCTTACCACATCCACTTTCTCCTACTAGACCTAATGTTTCACCTTTTTTTACAAATAGACTTACATTATCTACAGCTTTTACATGGCTTGTCTTAAAGAAGCCTTCTTTGATTGGAAAATATTTTTTTAGACCTTTTATCTCTAAAAGATTCTCAGTATTTTGTTGATTACTCATTATTTTCCACTCTCCTTCATATATTCTTCTTTTACACTTAACCAGCAAAGGGAGTCATGGTTCTCTCCAACATTACAAAGTGGAGGTTTCTTAGTTAAACATATCTTCATAGCATGTTCACACCTTGGTGCAAAGGCACAGCCTTCAGGTGGATTAATCAGATCTACAGGTGAACCTTCAATTGGAACCAATCTTTCATGCTCATCTGCATTTAATTTAGGAACTGATTTTAACAATCCCCATGTATATGGATGTTTTGGATTATAAAAAATATCATCGATACTTCCTCTTTCAACAATATTACCC
>CAZAKD010000252.1:0-2776 GCA_964485435.1 uncultured Lachnospiraceae bacterium | reverse complement strand
AGCAGTTTCCACATAGCTAATAATACTTGGCACTGTAATTGCGAACATGATTCCTAACATTGCAAAAACAATAGTTAACTCAATCAACGTGAATCCACGTTCAACCTTCATACCAATCCACACTTCTCTTTCAATCTTCTAATATCTCTATATGTAATTCAATAAATTAAGCTTCGATATTCCTTCCGGCAATTCCATCTTACCATCCGAATCTTCTGTCTTTAGATAAACCAGAATAACCTTCTGATATTCTCCCAGATTCATCTTATCTAGTGTATCAATAAACTCATATTGTATCAAGACATTTTCACGATATAACTCATATAAACTTAATTCCAATACTTCTTTTAGTTCATGATCATTGATACTTAAGTATATCATGTTATAACCTTCATTCAATTCTTTGAACAAGCTTTTAAATACTTGCTTGGATCTGTCTATTGCCTTGTAGTGTGCTTTGAGATAACTTACAGTCTTATTGGCTTTCTCCATTATACCAACTGGAGTTAGCATATATAGAACTTGCTTTTGAGACACTTGTGTCATCTTGATTAATCCTTCTCGAACCATCTTATTGAGCAATACATTGATGGTTCCAAGTGACACTCCTAGATTCTTAGATAGCTCACGTTGAGTAATATTTCCATCCTCTGCTATCTCTTGCATAATTGTATATTCATGATCTATGTAAAGTGATTTATTCTTGGTCATAATACACTCCTTTTAATCGTTCACAAAATGAACACAGTAATTATTTTACTCTTTTAATCTCTCTGTGTCAATAGCGGTACAGATAATTAAAATATTAAGTGTGACATAGGTCACAGACTTTTTCTTCTCCCCGTTGTATCATAACTCCAATTGTATAGGTAGAAGATCATTTATAAGGAGGTATACCATGGATTCTTATATATTCTATGGGCTTGCAATCATTCTCTTGATTATTTCCTTTTTAAAGGACAAGAAAAAGACGAAGATGGCGTTGAAAAAAGCATGGAAGGCATTTGAGAATATCCTTCCAGAATTTCTTGTTGTAATATTGCTAGTGGGCTTATTGCTAGCAATTCTAAATCCAGACACGATATCTAAGATCATTGGTTCTGAATCTGGATGGTTTGGTGTTATTCTTGCGGCGGCTATAGGTTCGATTACTCTTATTCCTGGATTTGTAGCTTTCCCAACTGCTGCTCTGCTATTAGAAAATGGTGCGGGATATATGCAGATTGCTGCATTCATATCAACACTAATGATGGTTGGAATTGTTACAATCCCGGTGGAGATTAAATATTTTGGCAAGAAGATTTCTATCTTGAGAAATGGCTTGGCATTTATATTTTCTTTGATTGTTGCATTTATAATCGGAATGGTGGTGATGTAGATGAAGAATATTATGAAAAGATATCGAATGTTTTTTGTTGTCCTTGTGGCACTGATTATCCTTACTATGGTGAATCAGCAGTTGGGGCTAAAGGTCTTTCGTATATCAGGGAATTCCATCGTTGGGATGTTGCTGATTATTCCACCGGTGTTTATTCTGTTAGGGCTTCTTGATGTATGGGTTCCTAGAGAGACTATGGTGAAGTATATGGGTGAGGGCTCTGGTTTAAAGGGTGTGTTGTTGGCATTTTTCATTGGTTCTGCTGCTGCCGGTCCGCTTTATGGTGCATTTCCTGTTGCAGCTGTATTTATGAAGAAGGGCGTTAAGTTTATGAATATTCTGATATTCATTGGGGCTTGGTCTACTACTAAGATTCCTATGTTCTTATTTGAGATGGCTTCTCTGGGTAAAGAGTTTGCTATAACAAGGATGCTTATTAATATACCTGGTATCATAATTATTGCTTTTGTTTTATCTAAGATGGTGATGGATGAAGAGGTTGGGGAGATCTATGAGAATGCTAAGAGATTATCTTAATAGCTCATTTATTATTGATTCGTTTTTCGAATATATAAAAATTGCCAGTAGGTTATACCCACTGGCATCTTATTTTTTTTTTTAGAATCTGCTTTCTTCACAGTGCCTGGCACCATTACTCGGCACCATTACTCCCCACCATTACTCCCATTACTCAAGTATCTTCTCTATCTCTTTGGCTGGCATTGGTCTATAGTAGTAGAATCCTTGAATCTCATCACATAGGTGCTTTCTTAAGAACTCAATCTGTGCCTGTGTTTCAACACCTTCTGCTATTACATTTAGTTCTAAGCTTTTTGCAAGTTGAATTATAATCTTAGCAATGGCCCTATCTTTACTCTTACTTTCTGTGATACCGTGTATAAATTGCATTGCAATCTTAATACGATCCACTGGCAACTCTTTTAGTCGACTTAAGGATGAGTATTCTGTTCCAAAATCGTCAATCGCTATGGTTACTCCTAGGTCTTTTAATTCATTTAGTATCTTGATAATATATTCCGGTTCTTCAAGGGCGATACTTTCGGTAATCTCTAGCTCTAGATATTGTGGAGCAAGACCTGTGTTATTAAGTGTGTTCGCTATAAATGATACTAGATTCGGATTGCGAAATTGCTCCACCGACAGATTAACTGCTACACGCTTCTTAGGCAATCCCATGATCTGCCATTGTTTGTTCTGTATACATACTGTCTCAAGCACCCATTGGCCTATTGAGTTAATTAGGCCTGTCTGCTCAGCAAGAGGAATGAATTGACCAGGTGATACCATTCCAAGATCTTGATGTTTCCATCTGATTAATGCCTCGAATCCTACAATCTCTTCGCTAGATACATTTACCTGTGGCTGATAGTGTACAGC
>CAZAKD010000251.1:0-2777 GCA_964485435.1 uncultured Lachnospiraceae bacterium | reverse complement strand
AATTAAATCATATTCATCTTCATGCCTTCGAACATATCTTAATCCATCTTCATAGTATATCTTTACCCTCGAATCATCCAAACACAATGCTGTTTGAGGAATATATTGTTTACACACTTGAACTACTTGAGGGTCTATCTCAACAAGGTGTATCTCCTCAACAGAATGATACCTAGTCAGTTCTCTAACAGTCCCCCCATCACCACCACCAATGACTAGTACCTTTTTCGTTGCTGGATTGATTGCCATAGGGACGTGAGTGATCATCTCATGATATATAAACTCATCCTTTTCAGTAAGCATCATCAGATTATCCAGAGTCAAAAATGCTCCAAATTCAGGGGAGGTCATCACATCTATCTTCTGATATGCACTTTGGACGGAACATAACTGTTTGTCAACTCTAATTGAAAATCGAACATTCTTACTATGCTCTTCGGTATACCATAATTCCATATATTCACCTTCTTCTATCATGATTATTCTACTACTTGAATTTGCTCTACTGATAAATCCTTAGTTCCTGTTAATAAACAGCCTTTCTTCTTTGCATAGGCTATGTATTCTAAAATATCACTTGTAATTAGCTCTCCTGGTGCAAGAATGGGTATCCCTGGAGGATAACACATTACAAATTCACTAGAGATATGTCCTTCACTATTACTAATAGCTAATGAACTTTTATCAGCATAAAACGCATCTTGCGGAGTCATCACTACGATAGGATTTCGATATTCATAATTCAACATTCCTGTCATATTTTTTTTAAATCGACGTTTAATTTCAGCAAGGGCAGATATTAATCTTTCAAGTGCGAGGGAATGATCTCCAACAGATATTACTGCAAGTATATTTCCAATATCTCCAAATTCAATTTGAATATTGTAGTCATCTCTCAAAATATCATATACTTCAATTCCAGCTAATCCCATTGTTCTTGTATGTATAGATAATTTAGTCTGATCAAAGTTATAGACCGTATCTCCATTGATTAATTCTTTACCAAAAGCATAGTAGCCCTCTATCTTATTAATTTCTTCTCTTGCATATTCAGCCATTTGAATCACATCTGTAAATGTCTTATTTCCATGTAGGTCTCTTGTAAAGCCCCTGACACGATAATCAATAGTTATGATATCTGAATCAAAGCTACCGATTAAGTAATCAAGTGCATTTAAGGGGGATACTTCCCCACAAGTTGATACATCAATATCAACCCGAAAAGTTGCAATAGAATTATCAGGATGATATTCAGGATAGGTATGAACTGTTACATGACTTTTATCTAGGTGGGCCACTACACATTCTCCCATATGCACTAGTGGTAAGGCTTTTTCTGTAATTAAGATAGTTACACTTGCGCCTTGGGGATCATAATCTTGTTTTGATACATTTAATACATTCGCACCAATGATTTTAGTAACATCGCATAAGATATTTGTTAATCGTTCAGAGTTGTACTGTTCATCAATATACGATATATAATCTTTTTGTTCTCTCCCACTTTTGGCATAGCATACGTCATATATGTTAAAGCTAAGAGTTTTTGTAAGATTATTAAAGCCATATAACTTTAACTTATTCTCCAATTTGACATTCACGACCTTCCTTTAAATTTCCGTTTTTTATATTACTACAAAATAATAATAATAGCAATACTAAACTTTAAATTTAGTATAGTAATATTTATACTTGTATTTTTCATTGTGCTGAAAGGAACAAAAGATAGATTGAAACATAAGATATAAAAAAGAAACAAAACAATGCTTAAAGATTAATAGGGGGATTTTATGTTAGAAAAGCAAAGGATCTCATTAATTGGTGGTGATCTAAGACAGATATATTTGGCCAAAGAACTCAATCACAGAGGTCACTCTGTCTTAAACTATGCTAGTCCCCACCACTTATTAGATAAATCAATTATAATTGGTGAATCTTTAGAGAAGGCAACTCAATTTGGAGATATTATTATTCTTCCTACACCAGTAACCAAAGATGGAGAACACATAATATCATTAGAAGATAATAAAAATCTTACTATATCAAACTTCTGTAAGGAACTTCATAAAAATCATATTATATTTGGAGGAAATATTCCTACATTAATTACGAAGTTTTGTGATTTATTAGATATTCCTTATTATGATTTTATGAAAATTGAAAAGGTTGCAATCTTGAATTCAATCGCAACCGCAGAAGGTGCAATAATGGAAGCGATAAGACAAAGTTCAAGAAATCTACACGACAGCAATTGCTTAGTATTAGGATATGGACGTTGTGGATCTGTTCTTGCTCATAAATTATGGGGATTACATGCCAATGTATGGATTGGTGTACGTAATGATTTAGCTATGTATGGTGGAATAAGTCACGGTTACCAGGGACTTCTCTTATCACAACTGAAGGAAAAAATATCTCAATTTGACTATATCTTCAACTCTATTCCCGAGGTAATTCTAAGTCACGAAATATTAGATGAATTAACTCCAGCTACTACTATTATTGATATTGCCTCATATCCAGGAGGGCTTGATTATAATTATGCAGAAAATCGCCAAATAAATGCACATCTATGTCTTGGATTGCCAGGGAAAGTATCACCCCAATCTTGTGGAGAGATCCTTGTGGAATCCTTTACGCAAATTATGAAAGAAAGAAGTGAATGATATGAACCTCGAAAATATTACTGTTGGAATTGCCCTTACAGGATCCTTTTGTACTTTTGATAATATCTTTATTGAGATTGAAAACATTGTAAAAGAGAAAGCTAAGGTAAT
>CAZAKD010000250.1:0-2777 GCA_964485435.1 uncultured Lachnospiraceae bacterium | reverse complement strand
TAAAAAAGCAGACATTTAAGTCTGCTTTTCAATTCTAATTCTCTTTAAATAATTCAGTACTATTTCTACGTTTCTTCCATGCAACCCATAATGGCCCCGCAATACAAATTGTTGAATAGCATCCACTAATAGAACCAATGGCCATAGGAAGCGCAAAGCTTTGTATAGACTCTATACTGTTAGCTACTGCTAAAATATAGATCATACCTACACTTATGAACACTGCAACGTTAGTATTCACAGATCTGGTAATGGATTGACTAATTGATAAATCTGTAATTGTCTCAACTGGCATTCCAACATGAAGCTTATTGTTCTCTCTGATACGATCATAGATAACAATCGTATCATTTACAGAATATCCTATAATACTAAGGGTAACTGCTACAAAGGAGTCTCCAATAGGTATCTTAAATAGAACACAAGTAAAGAACACAATTAATACATCATGAAATAGAGCAACTAGTGCCATAACACCTGCAGATAATCCACCAATATTACGGAAACGTATCCACACATATATCATAACTAGAAGTCCAGATAGCAATATTGCTGTTATTCCTTTTTGTAGAAACTTCTTACCAAAAAATGCTTCCACCATAGAAGATTCTGCAAGATCTAATTGAGCCTCTGGGAAACTTTCTTTTAATGCATCATCAATCTTCAATTGGTCTTTTGCTTCAACACCATAATCACCAGCAATATTAATAACCAACCTATTCTCTCCAGAAGATAAATCGGTAGTTAATTGAGTGGAAATAGGTCTACTTAAAATATTAGATACAACATCAGCAGCTTTGTCGGAATCAATTTCACCTACATAATCATATTTTAGTAGGGCTCCTCCCTTGAACTGAATATCTAACTGTACACCATTGATAATCATAGCTATAATTCCTATTAGCATAAGAGCTATAGAGATACCAAAGAAAATCCAACGGTTCTTATAGAATTGAATTATATTTTTATTTGTCTTATCGTTATGCATCATAGCGTCACCCTCCTTGACTTACATTTGAAGAAGTTAGGTTTACGCAATGCATCGAATTCGCTTAAGGATCGAATCATAAGGCGCGAAGCCGTTACACCTGCAACAAAGTTAAAGAATATTCCTGTAAGTAGTGAATAGGCAAAGGATAATAAAGAACCTGAGCCAAAGACCATTAATACAACTCCAACAATAAGTACGGTAACATTTCCATCAAATACAGATGTGAATCCCTCTTTAAATCCATTGGTAATTGCTGAACGTACACTTTTTCCCGATTTAATCTCATCACTAATTCTCTCTGATATAATAACATTGGCATCTACGCCCATTCCTATAGACAGAATAACACCTGCAATTCCTGTTAGTGTAAGAGTAATCTGAGGAATTGATAACGCCAATATCTGTCCTGACATTTGAATCAAAAGGGCTATACAAGCTACAAACCCAGGAATTCTATAGTAGAATATTAATAATACACAAATAATTGCAAATGCAATCATTCCTGCTTTTATCATAACATCAAGAGCTCCTGAACCAAGACTTGGACTAATGGTTGAGTGATTCTTAGTTATCATGGAGAATGGAAGTGCACCTGAATTAATCTTGTCTGATACTTCCTTGGCATTCTCATAAGTTAGCATTCCACTAATCTGTGCTTCTCCACCACCAATATATTCACTTACTGTTGCTGATTGAATTAAGGTTTCGTCCATGTATATATTAATTGGCTTTCCGATTAATCTCTTCGTTGCATCACCAAATAATTTGGTTCCTTCTGCATCGAACTTCAAACTTACAACATATTGGTTAGTTTGGCGATTAAGCTCCGGAGTACTATTGCTTACATGAGAGCCCTCTACTAATATATTGCCGTCTTCATCTTTAAATGTTAGCTGAGCTGTTTCTCCTAATTCTGCAATCGCATCTTCTGGATTAAAGTCAGTTTCATCTGCTTTCCATGGGAAACGTACAATAATATATCCATTGTCATTATCAATGGTAACATCTCTATCAAGAATATTCTTCTGATCAAGACGTGTCTCAATAATACTTCTTGCTGCTTCAAGCTCAGTCGGAGTTGCTTTTCTATCTAAATCTACAGGTTGAAATACTGCGTCAACCCCTCCACGGATATCAATACCAAATCTCATGTCTGGTGAACCGAGCACTTCAAACGAACCAATTGAGATTCCAAATACAGCAGTATATACCATAATTAAAGCAATGGCTAATATAATAAAAAACACTGGTTTATGATTTTTCATTCTATATCCTCTCTAATATTATTCTTATTTTATTTTAATTACAAAACATCCATATAAGGCGGAGCATGTCCTCCTAGTGGGATCGCATTAGATACATTTTTATTTTTAGGCCTTTTCGCTTTGATCATATATATGCTCAAGCCATAATTAGAATATAAATATATATTATGTATGTTTATATTATTTCTAAGAAAATGAAAGCCAGCTTTTTCTTCTATATAGGTATCTATATTTTGGGATCTAGCATAAATAAGCCAGCTCTTTTCAATAGAATCTACATAATAACTCCAGTTATTATCTGCATCTAGTTCAGAGTCCTGCAAATTATTACCTTGAATAAGGGCATGAAAAGAAAGGGGTGATACTATTAACATTGACATTATTATAGATAATACCGGTAGTATACTATTTCTATTGGTTTTACACATACTTTTAGCCCCCTTGCTAGATGCACTCTTACCAATTTACCACATTTTTATCATTTTGCATAGTACCGTCCCCAATTTTACCTTACAGAAGCT
>CAZAKD010000249.1:0-2813 GCA_964485435.1 uncultured Lachnospiraceae bacterium | reverse complement strand
TTGAACGAATGGGGACGGGGCTTTTTGCAAAAAGCCCCGTCCCCATTCGTTCAACCCCCGTCCCCATTTCACTATATCTTCAATAAGTCCGAGAATGTATCTAAATTATATGTAGCTATGTCCGTTCTAACTGCATCCCCTATGGCTGCTTGATCCATTCCAGCTCTTTGCCCCGCGATCAGGCCAGCCTCAGCATCTTCAACAACGAGGCATTCTTCAGGTTTACAACCTAGATATGCACAAGCTTTAAGGAATACTTCTGGGTCAGGTTTTGAATTTACAATATTGTTACCATCTGAGATGGCTTCAAAATAATCTTCTAGGCCTAGTCGTTGCAGAATAAATCTGGCATTCTTACTTGAAGAACCAATTGCTAATTTAAGACCCCTAGCTTTCAACTCATCTAAGGTTTCTTTCGTTTCTAGACTTAAGTCCTTTTCCGACATCTCTTCTAATAATTTTACGTAGAGCCGATTCTTCTCACTGGCATAGGATTCTTTCTCTTCATCAGATAGTTCTCCTACATATCTCTCAAGGATAATCTCTAGACTTTCCATTCGGGATACACCTCTTAGTCGATTGTTAATCTCTTCATCAAAATATATTCCAAGTCGATCCGCTAGAGTTTTCCACGCAAGATAGTGGTACTTATCTGTATGGCATATCACTCCATCTAAATCGAATATAATCGCTTTGTATGTCATGTTTATTCCCTTTCTATGATAACCTCTGAACTATAATATTATCTACTAGTTCATATTCTCTTCCATATACATGGATTAGCTTCTTATCTCCACTAATTAGTGTAAATGTAGTCTCATCTCTTGATACTTCTATCTGTATCTGACTGCCTTCATAGTTAATCTTGAAACGATAACCGTTCCATGTTTTCGGAAGTGTAGGTGCAAAGAACAAACCTTCTTCTTTTATTCGAAGTCCTGCAAATCCATATACGATAGACATATAAGTTCCACCCATATTAGCAGTGTGAATTCCGTCCTTTGTGTTGTTATGGGTATTGAATAAGTCTAGTTTTGCAGAATCTCCAAAATAATCATACGCTTTCTCGGCCATCCCTAATTTAGAAGCCACTATACTATATACACAACTAGATAGAGAAGAGTCATGTGTTGTTACTTTCTCATAGTATAAAAATGAGTTATGAATCGTTTCAATAGATTGGGCATCTTCAAATACAAAATGAGCTAATACTGTATCCGCTTGTTTACATACTTGATGACGATAGAGATACAGTGGATGATAATGAAGTAATAGAGGAAATTTATCCTTAGGAGTATTTTCAATATCCCATACTTCTTTGGCTAGGAACGAATCATCTTGAGGATTAATCTTTAACTTTTCATCATAAGGAAGATACATCTTATCTGCTGCTTCCTTGAATTCATTGATCTCATCTATGGTAATTCCACATTTATCCTTAACAAAGTCTAACTTACCTTGTTCTTCTAACATCTGGTAGAACTTTGCAGCCCATCTCAGATTATATTGAGCCGATACATTTGTATAATAATTATTGTTAACAATACAAGTATATTCATCCGGACCTGTTACATCATTAATACGAAATGTTCCTTCATAATAATTACCTGTGTCTATCCACAACCTAGCTGTCTCAAATAATATCTCGCCACCCTTTTCAGCAATAAAGTCTATATCCTTGGTGATAAGATAATAGTTAATAATCGAATATGCAATGTCTCCATTAATATGATACTGAGCACTTCCAGATGGGAAATATCCTGAGCATTCTTTACCCATAATGGTTCTCCAAGGGTATAGAGCACCCTTTTTATGGCCAAGTATCCTAGCATTTTCTTTTGCATGTTCTAATATTGTGTAACGATATTCAATAAGCTTCTTAGATATATCGGCATTGGTTAAAGACAACACTGGCTGTATATACATCTCTGTATCCCAGAAAATATGTCCTTCATACCCTTCTCCACTCAATCCTTTTGCTGCAATATTACCATACTCATCTTTTGATACAGACTGAAGTATCTGATATTGGTTATATCGAACTGCAAGGCTTAGTTCATCATCACCCTCTATATATAGATCTGACATATCCCAATATTCCTTAAGATATTGTGCCTGGTTATGATACTGCTCTACTAAAGATATACTTTTAGCTTTTTCCATCTCTTCTTGAGCTTTATTTCTACAATCTTGATGACGTATAGAATCTGCAAACACAGTATATTTTACAAGGGTTACGCTCTCCCCTTCCGCTATGTTTCCTTTCATACGACAGATTGCCTTATGATCATCTAGTTCGCATGATTGAACCCATGGCTCACGATCATTTATTAATTCATTGGCAACAGCTGTTGCAACAGACAATCCAGATAGAGACGTATCCGTTACCAGATATGATACTCCATCTATGATCTCACTACTTTTTGGAATAAGGTGTTTAAAACTCTCACCTGCCACTCTCGGGTCATTCGGATTAGAATAATTGGCCACTTCACCAATATGGTAAGATACAATCTCTAGCTCATCACTACAATTCAAAGCTTTTACAGTATATTCAATGGTGAATAAAGATAGTTGGGTAAATGAAGTCATTCTCTTACTCAAAATCTCTACTTCTTTTCCTTTCGGAGAGCGCCAAACTACTCTTCTGGCTGTATATCCCTGTTCCATGTCTAACCATCTTTCACTTTCAAGAACAGTACCATTAGATGCACGAAAGGATTCACCACCTATCATAAGTTCAATTCCTTGAGTATCCACTACATTTACAATAGTTTGCTTCTCTTCTACTAGGCCATACAACTTTTCTGCTT
>CAZAKD010000248.1:0-2839 GCA_964485435.1 uncultured Lachnospiraceae bacterium | reverse complement strand
GATTTTTTTATTTGTTGGACTCCTATCGGCAAGCAAATCTATAAGGAGGTAGAAAGATGGCAAAGATCGAATTAAAACAGCCTGTGATTAATGAAATTGCTACTGGCATCAAAGGTGCTCAGTCTGTAGTTTTGGTTGATTATCGTGGACTTACTGTAGAACAGGATACTCAGCTTCGTAAAGAATTACGTGAAGCAGGAGTTGTATACAAAGTTTACAAGAACACCATGATGAATTTTGCATTCAAAGACACAGATTTCGAAGGTCTAGCACCTTATTTAGAAGGACCTAGCGCTATGGCTTACTCTGAAACAGATGCAACAGCACCTGCTAGAGTATTGGCACAATTCGCTAAAACTGCTAAAAAATTAGAAATCAAAGCTGGTGTTGTAGAAGGTACAGTATATGATGCAGAAGGTATTGCTAAAATTGCAAGTATTCCTTCCAGAGAAGTTCTTCTCTCCAAATTATTGGGCAGCATGATGACACCTGTTACAAACTTTGCTCGTGTAATGAACCAATTAGCTGAAAAAGGTGGCGCAGCAGCATGTGACGCACCAGCAGCAGAAGTTGTGGCTGAAGAAGTAGTAACTGAAGAAGTTGCAGCAACAGAAGAAGTAGTAGCTGAATAAGCACTATATCAAATTATAAAGAAATAATAATACTTATTTAAATGGAGGAAATTAAAATGGCTAAATTAACAGCTCAGGAACTTATTGATGCTATCAAAGAGTTATCCGTATTAGAATTAAATGACTTAGTAAAAGCTTGTGAAGAAGAATTCGGTGTATCCGCAGCAGCAGGTGTTGTAGTTGCAGCAGCAGGTGGTGCAGCAGAAGCAGTAGAAGAGAAAACAGAGTTTGACGTAGAATTAACAGAAGTTGGTTCTGAAAAAGTTAAAGTTATCAAAGTAGTTCGTGAACTTACAGGACTTGGCTTAAAAGAAGCTAAAGAAGTAGTTGATAACGCTCCTAAGGTTGTAAAAGAAGGCGCTTCTAAGGAAGAGGCTGAAGCTATCAAAACAAAACTTGAAGAAGTTGGCGCAAAAGCTACTCTTAAATAATTATAGAGTCTTTCGTACTAATGATGAAGTAACCCGGGTCCATGTATTCATGCCGACTCGGGTTATTGCGTTTCAAAAAACATCTCCTTGACTATTAATTGGAATAGTGGTATTATGGATGATGCACTATTGTGTAGAACTATGCTTGTTTGAAGAGATAATCGGCTCAAATAGGCTTTAAATCAAAAAGAACGGGGTGAAGTGTCAATGGAAAAAAACAGAATACGTCCCATTTCTATAGGAAAAAATATGCGTATGAGTTATTCAAGGCAAAAAGAGGTTTTAGAGATGCCCAATCTGATTGAAGTTCAAAAGGACTCTTATCAGTGGTTTTTAGGCCAAGGCTTAAAAGAGGTATTCGATGACATCTCTCCAATTGCAGACTACAGTGGTAGTTTAAGTCTGGAATTTATAGACTTTGAATTGTGCAAAAATGACGTAAAATATTCTATTGAAGAATGTAAGGAAAGAGATGCTACGTTTGCAGCACCTCTGAAAGTGAAAGTTCGTCTGTACAATAAGGAAAAGGAAGAGATTAGTGAGCATGAAATTTTCATGGGTGACCTTCCTCTTATGACAGAAACAGGAACTTTTGTTATCAATGGAGCTGAACGTGTTATTGTTAGCCAGTTGGTTCGTTCTCCTGGCATTTATTATGCAATCAGCCATGATAAAATAGGTAAAAAGCTATACTCAAGTACAGTTATTCCAAATCGTGGTGCATGGTTAGAATATGAAACAGATTCCAATGACATTTTTTACGTTCGTGTAGATAGAACAAGAAAGGTACCGATTACTGTACTCTTAAGAGCATTAGGCATAGGTACAAATGATGAAATTCGAGAATTATTTGGCGATGAACCTAAAATCGAAGCAAGCTTTACAAAAGACGTTTCTGAGAATTATCAGGAAGGTCTATTAGAGTTATACAAGAAAATCCGCCCAGGTGAGCCGCTTAGCGTTGAAAGTGCTGAAAGTTTAATTACTTCTATGTTCTTTGACCCAAGACGCTATGATTTAGCTAAAGTTGGACGTTATAAATTTAATAAAAAGTTAGCACTTCGTAACCGTATCCGTAATCATGTTACAGCTGAAGATGTTGTAGATGCTTATACAGGTGAAGTAATTGCAGCAGCAGGAACGATTGTTACTGCTGAGTTAGCAGATGCTATCCAAAACGCAGCGGTTCCTTTTGTTAGTATTCAAACTGAGGAAAAGAATGTTAAGGTTCTTTCTAATATGATGGTTGAAATCACTAATTTTGTAGATTGTAACCCAAAAGAACTCGGTGTATCAGAGCAAGTTTATTTCCCGGTTTTACAGGCGATTTTAGAAGAATATAGCAATGATCCGGAAGCACTGGCAGATGCAATTAAGAAAAATATCAGTGAACTAGTTCCAAAGCATATTACGAAAGAGGACATTATTGCATCTATTAACTATAATATCCACCTTGAGTATGGCATTGGTACGAATGATGATATCGACCATCTGGGAAACAGGCGTATCAGAGCAGTAGGTGAATTACTGCAAAATCAATATCGTATTGGTTTATCTAGATTAGAGCGGGTTGTTCGTGAAAGAATGACAACTCATGATGCAGAAGAGGTTTCTCCGCAGGTGCTGATTAACATTAAACCTGTACAGGCTGCTGTAAAGGAATTTTTTGGTTCCTCTCAGCTGTCACAGTTTATGGATCAAAATAACCCGCTTGGTGAGCTGACACATAAGAGGCGTTTATCGGCACTTGGCCCAGGTGGTTTATCCAGAGACAGA
>CAZAKD010000247.1:0-2841 GCA_964485435.1 uncultured Lachnospiraceae bacterium | reverse complement strand
CTGTAACTACATAGTCTCCAGTTGTTACATCAATAGTGGATAAACCATATTCTTCATTGGAACAAAAGATACCCATAAGATAGTTATTCTTTGTTTCATCCAAAACCATAGTATTAAGATTCGTTCCAGGTGTAACAATACGAACAATTCCTCTCTTTACCAAACCTTTACTTGTACTTGGATCTTCTATTTGCTCACAGATTGCTACTTTATATCCTTTTTCAATTAGTTTTGAGAGATAACCGTCTACTGCATGATATGGGACACCACACATTGGAGCTTTTTCTTCTAATCCACAGTTTCTTGCTGTCAATGTTATCTCTAGTTCTTTTGAAGCCACCAGTGCATCTTCAAAGAACATCTCATAAAAATCTCCCAGCCGATAGAATAAGATACAATCCTTATTCTGGTTCTTAATCTCCATATATTGTTCCATCATTGGTGTTAAATTCGCCATGTCTTTTGTCCTTTCAACTATTCTAATCCTGTATCTACTTCCAATACATCTCCATCCGCAGCAGAAGTTGCAAGTTGATCACACCGTTCATTCTGTTCATGCCCATCATGACCTTTTACCCATACAAATGTTACATTATGAGGCTCTTTGGCTTTTAGTATTCTCTTCCACAGATCTACGTTCTTAACAGGTTCATTTTTACCACGTTTCCAACCCTTTTTTATCCATCCATCTATCCAATGGTCATTGAATGCTTTAATTACATACTGAGAATCCGAATACAAAGTAACATCACATGGTTTATTCAATGCCTCTAATCCAATGATAGCGGCCATAAGTTCCATTCTGTTGTTGGTTGTTTTCTTAAATCCTCCTGAATACTCTCGAATATGTTCTTGCCCTTGGGAATCTACATAGGATAAGATTGTACCATATCCTCCAGGTCCATCCGGATTACCCCTTGCGGCCCCATCTGTATATATATTAACTTTCATGTATGATATCCTCCATATAGAATATTGTAGTCTAATGATTCAATGATGCTTTTAACACATCCCATCTTCCCGTCTCTAAAAATCCATTGGCAAGATTAGTCGCATTCTCTGTAATATCATCTGCATACCCCATCATTCCAAGTAGCTTAATTGCATTCTTAGATACTGATCTTCCATTATGAACCTTATAGTCAAATAGAATATCATTATCTTCTATTTGTTCTAGAAAATGAAAATTAGCATAATAATTCTCCAGAATATAAGTCAACTCAATGTCATGAGTAGCTGCAAGACATAAGGTATTACCTTGGGATAAAGTATACAGAATCTGAGACGAGGCTGCAATTCTCTCTAAAGTATTGGTACCTCTTAGAACTTCATCTACGAAGCAAAGTACTGGTATCTCTTGGTTCATCTGATTTAATATTCTTTTTAATGATTTGATCTCTACAATATAATAGCTTTCTTTTTGAAAAATATCATCCTTTAGTGCCATTGATGAAAAGATTCTAAAATAACTTGCTTCATATTGTGCACTAAGGCTTGTATAAATTGTTTGTGAAAGAATTGCATTAATAGCCAATGTTTTAAGAAATGTAGATTTACCAGATGCATTAGAACCTGTAATAATACTACTATTCATTAGATTCACTGAATTTGGCACAGGTTCATCAACCAAAGGATGATATACATCTGTAATATGCATATATGGTTTCTTGGATAATATAAGTTTTGGTTCACTATAATAATCCATTAAATTACGAAATGATGCTGTTGCAATCATACTTTCAAGATATCCAATCTTTTCATATACAGTATTTAGTATCTCTTTATTCTTTTTCATTTCACTTAACATACTGTTAAATTTTATAATATCAATATGAAATAGGATTCTTATATAGTCCATAATCATATCTGCTAGATCTCCGCTCATAGAGTTACCACCTAGTACAAGAAAGGAACCTCTACGAAAGTTTCTAAAAGCACTCTTGATTCTAGAAAACTCAGTAATCTCATCTTTAATTTCAGAAATCTTAAGCTTATTAATCTTTTCTACCCCATCCAGTATTTTTAATACATAAGAAAATACTGTAAGGTAGGATTCTATTCTAGCTTTTTCCTTATAATATGTGATAAGATTTACTGCAACAAAGATAGCGGCAAGTATAGCACCCATAGTTGGGTTAAATCCTATCATTATAATAGACCCAATTAACCCTAGTGCAAGGAATACGTGTATAACCGGATTTGCCCCATCAATAATTTCTTTCGTATTAATATAATCATATATAGACAATCTTCTTACTTTTCCAATATTAGCAAATATTGATTGTAATTTAATTCTTTCTTCTTCATTAGAGTCAAAAAATTCAATGATCCTATTCCGTCTTACAAGCTCTTCTTCAGATGTTACTGGTTTTCTAAGCAATGCATATAGATATTCCTCCCCAATTGAACTACCCGTATTATTGATTAACATAAATACTTCTTTCATATCTAAATCATGAAATGTAATCTCATCTATATCATTGTTCCTATCATGTATCGAATCATAATACTTTCTAATCCCCTGAAAGTCTTCACTTGTATATTCCCTTTCTGATACCTCTCCCCAAGCTTCTTTTATCCTAAAAACAAGTGTCTTTTCCCTTTTCTTCTCTTGTATTTTCCCTTGTATAATTAAAAATATAATAACACCAGTTATCATAATAATATATTCCATACTTTTTCCCCTTTAATTTAATTATTACTATATTATACATGAACGAATTTTTATCTTCAAGGTGTAGATACTATTTATATGTCCTAGTCAAGTTTATTGCTATGATTTCAACAAATGATTTGGGAAGTCGGAGACGCTTTCGCTTAATTGCATTGCGTAACGGTACT
>CAZAKD010000246.1:0-2882 GCA_964485435.1 uncultured Lachnospiraceae bacterium | reverse complement strand
CTAGTTCTTTGTATCGCTTCAATATATCTTGTTGGGGATGTGGTTGACCTAAGCCATATTTGTAGCCTCCGGTATTCACTTCTAGGGCTTTTCCTTTTTGAATAAGCATCCTTAAGATTGGTTCTAATACTTCTTCATACTTCTTGTAAGAATAATCTTTATTTTGATTTGGACCATATCGAACGATATAGTCGATATGTCCGTAGCTATCAAAATCATTATATGCTTCCATGTTGGAGGTGATTGTCTTAAAATACTTCTGGTATCCTTCTTCTTCACTGTTTTCCAGCCAAAACTCCTTATAATATGGATCTAGATTATCCACAAGGTGAGTGGAGCCTATTACATAATCAAAAGGATATGTTCTTACTAATTGTTCATATCTACTGGCAAGTTCAGGTACTAAACCTAATTCGATTCCTGTATATATTATTATCTGGTCTTTGTATTTATCTCGTAGGGTTTCTATTTCTTGTAGATAGTCAGGAACATGAAATAAGAAATCCATCTCGTATTGGGGTGGAAAATCATAATCCATATGGTCTGTTATGCATATCATTGATAATCCAAGTTCAATTCCCCGCTTCACCATATCTTCCATCGGTGTTGTTGAATCACTTGAATAGCTTGTATGCATATGAATATCTGCTTTTATCATAATATCCCTCTATTCTTTCACTAATTCAATACTTGAGATATCTGGAGTAATCATTAATGAATAATTGGTATAATAAACTACAAATCCTGGTTTGCCTCCTGCTGGCTTCTTCACATTCTTCTTTAAGGTGTAATCAATCTCTACCTTATCATTATCCTTAGCTTTAGAATAATAGCCTGCAAGCCTTCCAGCTTCTTCAAATGTTCTATCTGGTAATTCTTCGCCATTTGTCTTAACTATTACATGAGACCCAGCCTGTCCCTTAGCATGAAACCACCAATCGTTCCCTGTTGCAAGGCCAAATGTTATCTCTTCATTTTGATAATTATTCTTTCCAACATACATATGATATCCATCTGAAGAGATATAGTGAAATGGCTTACTTGTTATTTTCTCTTTTTTACTCTTCTTTTGAGTTTTCCTCTTAATATATCCATACTCCATTAATTCTTCTCTTAATTCAACTAGGTCCTCTTCCTGCAATGCAATATCAAGTGAGGTACTTATTGATTCAAGATGAAGTAACTCCTCTTTCGTTTCTTCGATAAAACGTGATAATGCCTCATAGGTTCTTTTCAACTTATTATATCGATCAAAATATTTCTTTGCATTCTCTCCTGGCGCCATGGTAGGATCTAGAGGTATTACTATATCTTCATTCGTATAATAATTAAATGCTGTAAGAGACTTGGCACCTTCTTCTAGATTATATCCATAAGTATGAATCAATTCTCCATATACTTTATACTTATCTTTCTTCTCAGTATCTTTTAATTGTTTGTTCTGAAGTTCATACTTCTTTCTTACACGATCCAAAGCTGTAGATACAATATGTCTATACTCTGCTGTCTTTTGTCTTATTCTAGTGATAGTATTTTTTAGAGCATAGTAATTCTCTAGGAGCTCTGAAATGGATTCAAATGATTTGCTTTCTAGATCCTTGTAACAAGTGAGTGGAGCACTTGAGAACTCAATAGGTTCTTCTTCCCTGTAGATTATATTAGGTTGATATCGATGTTCTTTTACATCATCCATTAATCTTTCAAAGTTCTTATATAGATGAATTCCCTCCATCTCTGAAATAGAACTAACATGGCTTGCTCCATCAATACTTGCCCTGTGACATATCTCTGTACCAAGTAATGGACTAATTCCTGTTAAAGAAGTATATATAGCCTTAGATATATTCATTGGCTTAGATAACACAATCTCTTTAAATTGTTCAAAAGTCACTTCTAGAGGATTATATTTTTCCTGAGTCTGAGGGATAAAATAGTCCCTTCCTGGGAGTACTTCTCGAACCGAGCTCACCAAACCTGATATATGCTTAATACTATCAATAATTACATTCTCATTATCACAGAATATAATATTACTATGCTTTCCCATCAACTCAATAATCAGATGCTTCACACAAGTATCCCCTAGATCATTCAGGTGCTCTATCTCAATATCAATAATACGCTCAAACTGAGGTTGTGTAATGCTTAATATCTTGCCACTATTAAGATGCTTTCTCAAAAGCATACAAAAATTAGGCGCAGTCATAGGATTTGCCTTTGATTCACTAGTTAAATAGATCAGCGGCAGACTTGCTCCAGCTGACAATAGCAACTTGTATTGCTCTCTATTATTCTTAATCGTAAGAATTAATTCATCCTCTTCTGGCTGTGCAATCTTATTAATTCGCCCTTGGACGAGTTTTTCACTTAGTTCATATACTACATTTGATATTACTAATCCATCTAATGCCATAACTTCTCCTCTATTCTATCTTAATTAGAAATTAACATATTAATTATTCGTTGTACCAAATCACCAGCACGATGACTAGTAACTTTTGATTCTTTCAACCTTGCTTCAATGTATAAGCTTTTTCTTTTTTAATTGTTCAAATTATTATACTCCACTTAAGAATTATAACATAAAATATATAGTTTGTTTATGTTATAATTACAAAAAAGGGTTATGATCTCTATTCACACCCATCAATAATCTGAAACATTGATTTCAACATATGATTTGCGATAAAGGAGTGTTTGAGCTCGTCGGCACTTTGGCTCTGTCCTTTAGAGCCTTAGTACCGTTACGAAGCGAAACCAAGCGAAAGCGTCTCCGCCTTCGCAAACCATATGTTGAAATCATAGCATCAGACTAGGTGTGAACCGTAAATCATGACCACCCGTCAAACGGGTGGTTTGCTCGCCCCTATAAGGGGCAGTTA
>CAZAKD010000245.1:0-2884 GCA_964485435.1 uncultured Lachnospiraceae bacterium | reverse complement strand
ATTATCGGAATGGGTGGTATTATGAATGCTGAAGATGCAATAGAGTTTATGATGGCTGGAGCAACTGGAGTGGCAGTGGGTACAGCTAATTTTGTGAATCCGAATGCTACAGCTGAGGTTGTTAAGGGAATAGAAGATTATATGAAAAAGTACAATATTAGAGACATTAATGAATTAATAGGGTGTGTTGAATAGGCACAATGAAGACTTTTAAAATGGAGGATGAGAAATGGAACAATATAAGAAAGAGTTTATAGAATTTATGGTAGATTGCAAGGTTTTGAAATTTGGAGATTTTACAACGAAAAGTGGTAGAAAGACGCCCTTTTTTGTAAATACTGGATTCTATAGAACAGGCACACAATTAAGAAAACTTGGTGAATTTTACGCGAAAGCTATTCACGATAAGTTTGGATTAGATTTTGATGTATTATTTGGACCTGCCTATAAAGGAATCCCATTAAGTGTTGCAACAACTATGGCAATGAGTGAATTCTATAACAAAGAGATTCGTTATTGTTCTAATCGAAAAGAAGTGAAAGATCATGGGGATACAGGAATACTATTGGGTAGTCCTATTGTGGATCAGGACAAGATTGTGATTATTGAAGATGTTACTACTGCAGGTACTTCGATAGGGGAAACCATGCCCATCCTTCAGGCACAGGGAGATGTATCTGTCTTGGGATTGGTTGTATCTGTAGATAGAATGGAAAGAGGAGTAGGAGAAAAATCAGCTCTATCCGAGATCGAAGAGAATTATGGACTTAAAACAACTGCAATTGTTACTATGGAAGAAGTAGTGGAACACCTTTATAATAAACCATATAAAGGGGATACTATTATAGATGATAGCTTAAAGGCTGCTATTGATTCTTATTATGATCAATACGGTGTAAAATAGAAGGTATAATAATATGAAAGAAAGCTAATAAGCAGATGGAGGAGCAATTATGGAAAAAGTCTACAAGACAATGAAGACAATTGGTTGTGTTAATTTAGTCCTAGGTATAAGTTCTATAGTGATAGGTATTGGATTGGGGATTGGTATGATTATCAATGGTGCTATACTATTGAAGAGGAAATCTCAGATACTTTTTTAAGAGGGAATATATAATAATTGATTGACGAATTATTCTTAGAGAGTCTATAAAAAAGCGTTAACTGTAAAATACAGTTAACGCTTTTTAGAATTATTTTACATAAAAGTATTAAAAAATATATAACAAATAATATTTGTAAAACCTCTTTACAAAAACAAAAAAATATAGTAATATATATCTACATCATTTCTTTATAATTCAGTAAATTCCCCTACATCTTTTAATTCAAATCTATGTTTATTATGTACTTTTCTTTTACAATTCTAACTTCGATAATAAACCTAATTATAATTTAGCAAGCTCTTTGATAATCCATGTAATACATTATTAATTGTTTAATTATGTAGACAAATCAAATCTATGAAAGAAATAAAGGGTATGTCACACGTCGTAGATTTAATCAAGCATATTAGTATGCAGAAAGGAGGAATCTATTGAAAATAGCCTTCTGGAGTAATGTTGGGGGTAAAAATGGGGTCACAAGTAACCTTGTTGCAATTAGCGTAATACTAGCAATGGAAAAAAAGTTAAGGTCATTATTGTATGAGAATCATTGTCATGTTTCAAGTATTGAGAAGGCTCTCTGTATCAAAGAGACGGAACCATATGTAAGAGAAAATGAGCATTATTTCTATCAACATCGGGGGATGGATACTTTGATTAAAGAGATGCATGCATCCATGTATTATCAAGATATGATTGAGAAAGCAAGTCATTCCATTCTCAATAAATGTCTCTATTATATCCCACAAAGCAATCATGTTCATGAAGAGTTGTTTGAACATGAATTCTATCAAGTCATAGATCCATTTCTAGAACAAACAGAATCATTTTCTCAAGTGTCATTTATTGATACAGCTGGGAGTAATAATCTAAGTACCAAGGTAATCCTGGGAAAAGCAGATCTAGTAGTAGTTAATCTAAGTCAAGAACCATGTATTATTGATCATTTCTTTGAGAATTATTCATCTCTTATACCTAAATCTATAATCCTCATAGGAGGATACAATCCAAATTCAACTTTTAATATAACAAGTATACGAAGAAAATATCATATTCCAAGAGACTGTATCGGAGTAATACCATACAATATTGGGTATAAGGATGCAATGGGACAGGGAGAAGTTATATCTTTTCTATCCCATAACTTTCAGTGTGGCACACAAGATGAGAATTATCACTTTATGAAAGAATTGAAGAAGGCGGCTGAATTGATCTATAAAAGAATGAAAGAACATCAAGCAACATTAGAACAACAAGTAATATTAGAATAATGGGAGGATATATTGTTTAAAACAATTAGAAAGCCAGATACGATACCAATAGATCCTACGATTGAGTCGCTTGTAACTGGGATTATGGAGACTTTCAACCGTCTTCTTAGAGTCAATGTATATGAGATGGGCTATACAAAAGAAGAGATGGAAGAGAGGATTTCAAAAAAGAAAAGGCTAAGGCAAGCCTTAAGAGATTGTAGTTTTGCAGATAGATCTTCAAAAATCTTTATAAAGGACTACATAAAAGATATCTTGGTACAAAAGTATAAAATTCAAGATAACAATATAGACATAATTGTACCTTTTACAAATCCGGGAAAGTTAACAGGTCAGGATAAGTTTGAGATTATGCTATATGAATTATACAAGCAATATCAAGAAGATGCACTGAAAGAATTTATAAAGAAATATAAGCTAGACAAGCCTAAGCGGGATAAGTTAGGTCGAATTTATTATGAGATTAATGAAATAGATATTGAAAAGATATATAGAGGATTTTATAGA
>CAZAKD010000244.1:281-2915 GCA_964485435.1 uncultured Lachnospiraceae bacterium | reverse complement strand
TCACTCATTCTTACTGTCATGTCTTCTAAGGTATTCATAATATTCTCTAGATCACTTAAGAGCGCCTGTGTCTTTGTCTCACTCTCTATTGCTGAATGTATGTATTCATTTCCCCATTTTGTTAAGAAGTACATAATTGCTAGAGCTATATCTGCTAAAGCTAATTGCATTATAATCTCTTGACTGGCTGCATTGGTTCCAATCACATTAAGTTTAAAGACAAAATTAAATATTAGATACAATACATTGGCAATCGCTCCATAGGTAAAGCTGCCATGGCATATGTAATCATAATCATCATTGTTGATTTGGGTGAGCCACCACTTAGTGTCATTAAAATAATGGCACTTACCATAGGACATAAGGGTATTACTATGGCTGCAATCTTATTAGGTAGTTTAAATAGGACAATGCCTATGGCGATGATACTTGCAGTTCCGGTAGCAGCTAAGACCATAATACCTCTTTGCTTTCCAAATAGTGCAAATGCCTGTGCTGTTAAGGCCAGTGAGAAAATAATAATTAGTATAGAATTGAATGTATTAACCTTTTTAATATCATATTTCGTGTTCATTTTAAGTCTTTCCTCCCTAGTCGTACCGTATTATATATATAACAACTTGGCAATTATATCAAATAATGTAATATTTTGCAATCGACTTATATGCCTAGGTACCGTCCCCAAAGTGTTGATTTCAGATAATGTATCTGCTATGATATTAAATGCAACAAAAGTTGAATATTAGATATGAGATGAGGATAGATATGAACGAGAATGCACCAAAGCACAAACGACGTGTTCGATATAAAGGAACTCACCCTAAGACATATAAAGAAAAATATAAAGAACTACAACCTGAGAAATATGCTGAAACTGTTGCTAAAGTAATTCAAAAGGGTTCTACCCCTGCTGGTATGCATATCCCAATCTGTGCGAAAGAGATTATTGATTTCCTGCAGATTACTCCAGGTCAGGTAGGGTTAGATGCCACATTAGGTTATGGTGGCCATACTAAAGAGCTATTAAAGTGCTTAGATTTTAAAGGACGTTTATATGCGACTGATGTTGATCCAATTGAGTTGCCACGTACTAGAGAACGTTTAGAAAAGCTAGGTTATGGTTCGGAGATTATTGAGATTATACAGATGAACTTTTCACAGATAGATCAAATTGCTGCCAAATCAGGACCTTTGAATTTTGTATTGGCAGACCTAGGTGTATCTTCCATGCAGATAGATAATCCAGAGAGAGGATTCTCATATAAGATGGATGGCCCATTAGATCTTCGATTGAATCCAAGTACTGGCATATCCACTTCAGACCGTCTAAAGGATATGACTCGTGATGAGATTGAAGGGATGTTAATAGAAAATGCTGACGAGCCTTTTGCTTCACAAATCGCTCGTGCTATGTACACCAGCATGAAAAAAGGAAATGATATTACCACAACGACACAGCTTCGAGAGATTATTGAAGATACTCTTAAAACAGTGCCGCAGATTACTGAAGATGAGATAAAGAAATCCTGTCAAAGATGTTTTCAAGCGATACGAATCGACATCAATAATGAATATGAGGTGCTTGATGAATTTCTCGAGAAACTTCCACATGTACTTGCTCCAGGTGGTCGAGTTGCTATACTTACCTTTCATTCAGGTGAAGATCGACGTGTTAAGAAATCTTTTAAACACTTTTTAAAGGAAGGATTCTATAGTGAAGTAGCACCTAGTCCTATCAGACCATCCTCTGAGGAATGTTATGCGAATAGCCGTGCCCGTTGTGCTAAATTACGCTGGGCAATTAAGGCATAAAACAAGGAGATATTCAATATCTTGTATTGAATATCTCCTTGTTTTATATTTATTTATATACCTTTATTTCATTGCTTTATTAAGCCTTGATTCAGTCCATTCTATCTCTTACCTTGTCTATGATATCATTGGCCTTATCATACAATTCATCTTTTACATCATCAAACTTATCTCCAATATTTGCTTTCATTGACTGTAATTTTCCTTTTAATTCGAGTTCATTATTATCCGTTAATTTACCTGCTTGTTCTTTCACCTTACCAATTATCTTCTCTGTTTCATTCTTAATCTTCTTTTCCATAGCTATAACCTCCTAGAAATGATTTTTAATAATATCATGTGTATAACCTGGCAAAAATATTCAAAGTTCACGGTGCCTGTCACCTTTTTTTCCTCCGGTGCCTGTCACCTTTTTTTATTATTAGATACAAATAGCAACCTATCAATGCTCCAAGTCCATCGATAATAACATCACTAATTAGGCCTGCTCTTCCTGGAACAAATAACTGATGGAATTCGTCAGTTGCAGCATAGATAATACAAATTAATTCACTCCATAGAATTAGTGTTTTTCCTCGTTTACCATACACATATACGGGGTATGCAACAGCTATACCTAATACAGCATACTCCGCCATATGGGCAGCCTTTCGAATTACTATCTCCATAATCTCTAGCCATAATAGCCTATCTGTTTCTGATAGTTTAATTTTACTTATGTTAAGAATGCTCTCAAGGAATCTCCTTGTAATTCCACCACTTAAATTGGAAGATTCAACTGCCGTCTGAGACGAATAATAGAATATTAAAATCATTACACAT
>CAZAKD010000244.1:0-271 GCA_964485435.1 uncultured Lachnospiraceae bacterium | reverse complement strand
GGGAAGATGGATAAAATTTTATATCTTACTTTCATATGAAGTCACCTGTTCATTCTTTATCATTATATCTTATCTGAATTATATCACATAATATAAAAACTGATAACATTGGGAGGTATCTTTTCCAATATTATCAGTTTATAATCATCTAACAATTACAGTTCTTTCTTCCAATATGCTACGAAGAAAACTATCATAATACTTAACATTCCACCAAGTACCCCACCAATTGCAACATTCATTGAATTGCTAGGACTTACTTTAGTCTTAG
>CAZAKD010000243.1:0-2973 GCA_964485435.1 uncultured Lachnospiraceae bacterium | reverse complement strand
GTCAAGATATGAAATGTATAAAAATTAAAGATCATTCTGTCAACACAGTTCAGTTAAATGAAGCTTGTTCATCTGGTTGTGGTTCTTTTATTGAAACATTTGCAAAATCTTTAAACTATGAGGTTTCTGACTTTGCTGATATTGCTTTATTTGCAAAAAACCCCATTGATTTAGGTTCACGTTGTACTGTATTTATGAATTCTAAAGTAAAACAAGCACAAAAAGAAGGTGCCACCGTTGCAGATATCTCTGCTGGGCTTGCATATTCTGTAGTCAAGAACGCATTGCTTAAAGTCATTAAATTAACAGATCCTAAAGAATTAGGTCAAAAAATCGTAGTTCAAGGTGGTACTTTTTACAACGATGCAGTGCTTCGAAGTTTTGAAAAAATATCTGAATGCACTGCTGTTCGCCCTGATATCGCCGGAATAATGGGTGCTTTTGGTGCTGCTTTAATCGCTAGAGAACATTATTCTGATGATAGCCCAACTACTATGCTTTCAATTCGCAAGATTAATGATCTTTTATTTGAGACATCCAGTGCCAGATGTAAAGGATGCACCAATAATTGTAGATTAACAATTAATCGTTTCTCCGGAGGACGTCAATTTATCTCTGGTAATCGTTGTGAACGTGGAATAGGAAAAGAAAAGAATAAGGACAATATACCTAATCTATATGAATATAAGAATAAGCTTATCTTCTCCTATCCTTCATTGGAAGAAGATAAGGCATATCGAGGAACAGTTGGTATTCCAAGAGTCTTAAATCTATTTGAGAATTATCCTTTTTGGCATACATTCTTTACTGAATTAGGATACAAAGTAGTACTGTCACCAGAATCTTCCCATAAGCTTTATGAATTAGGAATCGAATCTATTCCAAGTGAATCTGAATGCTACCCTGCGAAGCTAGCTCATGGACATGTAACTTGGTTAATTAAACAAAATATTAATTATATATTCTATCCATGCATTCCTTATGAAAGGATCGAGATAAAAGATGCCAATGACCATTATAATTGTCCTATTGTAACTTCATATGCAGAAAATATAAAGAACAATATAGACGAGATTAAAACACTCAACATTCGCTTTCAGAACCCATTCTTATCCTTTGAAAGTGAAGAAATCCTTACGAAAGCATTGGTATCTTATCTAAAAAAGGAAAATGATATTCCTGATACTGAAATTAGAAATGCAGCATCACTTGCTTGGAAAGAACTGGCTATGACTAGACGCAAAATGCAAGAAAAAGGTGAGGAAACATTAGAATACTTAAAGAAAACAGGTAGAAAAGGTATTGTTTTAGCAGGTAGGCCTTACCACGTAGATCCAGAGATTAATCATGGTATACCTGAACTGATTAACACCTATGGTGTGGCAGTGCTAACAGAAGACTCCATTTCACACCTTGGGCAGATAGACAGACCATTAATAGTCATGGATCAGTGGATGTACCATACAAGATTATATGCGGCAGCTTCTTATGTTGCCAGTCAGCCTAATCTTGAATTAATTCAATTAAACTCTTTTGGATGTGGATTGGATGCAGTTACTACAGATCAAGTCAATGATGTCATTGAAAGTGCAGGAAAAATCTATACAGTTCTTAAGATTGATGAAGTTAATAGCTTAGGAGGTGCTAGAATTCGGATTCGTTCACTCTTATCTGCTGTGAAAGATCGTGAACATAAGCATGTTGAGCCTCATCCTGTTTCTACTTCTTATAAGCGTGTCTTATTTACAGAAGAAATGAAGAAGGATTATACTATTCTATGTCCACAGATGTCACCGATTCATTTTGATATACTTGAACCTGCTTTAAGATCTTGTGGCTATAATGTAGAAGTTCTTGGAAATGATAATAAAACTTCTGTAGATGTGGGATTAAAATATGTAAATAATGATGCATGCTATCCTTCCTTAATGGTCGTAGGGCAAATTATGGATGCCTTGCTATCTGGCCGTTATAATTATAATAAAGTAGCCATAATTATTACACAAACTGGTGGTGGATGCAGAGCTTCTAACTATATTGGTTTTATTCGTCGCGCCCTATCCAAAGCTGGAATGACACAGATACCAGTTATTTCTTTAAGTGCTCAAGGTATTGAGAAAAATCCAGGCTTTAAGATTACACCAAAACTCTTAAATAGAGCTATGCAAGCTATTGTATATGGAGATGTCTTTATGCGTGTATTATATAAGACCCGTCCATATGAAAAGGTGCAAGGTTCTGCCAATGCCTTACATAATAAATGGAAAGCAATATGTCAGAAATCTGTGACAAACGGAAAATGGTCAGAATATAAACGCAATATTAGAAATATTATTCATGATTTTGATATATTACCTATCACAGATAAAAAGAAACCAAAAGTAGGAATCGTTGGAGAAATACTCGTTAAATTCTTACCATCTGCTAATAATTACCTTGTTGAATTAATCGAATCCGAAGGTGCTGAAGCGGTTATGCCAGATTTGTTAGATTTTTTACTGTATTGCTCCTATAATGCTAATTTTAAGGCTGAGTATCTCGGAAAATCAAAAGCCAGTGCTAGAATTAATAATACAGCCATACTCTTATTAGAGCAATTTCGTAAAGAAGCAAAGAAAGCATTCATTGAAAGTGAGCGTTTTGAACCACCTGTTCCAATTGAAACTTTAGCAGACTATGCAAAACCTTATGTCTCCATCGGAAACCAAACTGGTGAAGGTTGGTTCCTTACAGGTGAAATGATTGAATTAATTCACTCGGGTGTAAATAATATTGTATGTGCCCAGCCTTTTGCTTGTTTACCAAACCATGTGGTTGGAAAGGGTGTTATTAAAGAACTACGTGAAAAACACCCAGCATCTAATATTGTTGCTATTGATTATGATCCTGGTGCAAGTGAAGTAAATCAATTAAATAGAATCAAACTTATGTTATCTACTGCAAATAAAAATATGCAAAGTTAAGTACAAAAGA
>CAZAKD010000242.1:0-2974 GCA_964485435.1 uncultured Lachnospiraceae bacterium | reverse complement strand
ATTATTTTGAATAATACGTTTTAATTGTGATATATCGGTATTGCTAACCATGGCAATTAATATATCATATTGCTCTTTAGCTGCTCTTTGTACAATACCGATTAGACTTTTTTGAAAGAAAGGGAGTTCAGTGACTGCACAATCAGTTGGGTACGCAACACATATATTATAGGTTTTTGATTGAGCTAACCCTTTCGCTATAACATTTGGTTGGTAATTATGTTTCTCAATAAATTCTAATACTCTTTCTTTGGTTTCTGTACCAATTCTTCCTTTTCCTGATATAGATCTTGATACCGTAGTTTTAGAAACTCCTAGCGCTTTGGCGATATCAGAAATAGTTAATTTTTTATTTGGATTTACTTTATTATTATCATTCTTAGAGTCATTATTAATTGACATAAGTATATACACTCTCCATTGTTGTTATAATTGAATTAGTTAATGCGCAAACGTTTGCACATTTTAAAGATAACACGTAATTCTTTTTTATGCAATAGTTGTTCTAAACAATGTTAGAAAAATGGATGATTATACTTCTGTAGTTCAAATTAATATGATATGATAATATCAACAGAAATCGTTTCTACTAGAAGGAAATGTATATGGATATGCTCTATCCTTCTTAATAACAGCAACTAAAGAAGTAACACTTAAATATAGCAATATACACAAGGAAAAGGAGATTTACAGTCATGAAGAACTACATTTTAGAAGTGTGTGTTGATTCAGTTGAATCAGCTATGAATGCAGAAAATGGTGGATGCAATCGTCTAGAGTTGTGTGGAAATCTAATTATAGGTGGTACAACTCCAAGTGCATCTCTTTTTAAAGAGGTAAGAAAACACTGTAAAATCCCAATTTTCGTTTTAATACGCCCTAGATTTGGCGACTTTCTATATTCAGATCATGAATTTGAGATAATTAAGGATGAAGTAAAGATGTTTCGTGAATTAGGAGCGGAAGGAATTGTAATTGGGATATTAGATTCTGATGGAACCCTAGACACAAAGCGTATGAAAGAACTTATTACCTTAGCGGAGGGTATGTCAGTAACACTACATCGTGCATTTGATGTATGTAAAGACCCTGAGGCTACATTAAGACAGGCAATAGAACTTGGTATCGATACAATTCTTACTTCAGGACAAAGAAGTAATTGTATAGAAGGCAAGGAAATAATATCTAATCTGGTTAATATAGGTGGTGGAAAGATTGATATCTTAGTTGCAGGAGGAGTAATAGGAGAAGTAATTACAGAAATACATCCAGATATAGGTACAACGTCTTACCATATGTCAGGTAGGGTGATCAAGGAAAGCGGTATGGATTATAGGAATGATAATGTAAATATGGGACTTCCAGCTTTAAGTGAATATGAGATCTGGCAGACAGATGAGGCTTTAGTGAGAGATGCAAAAGAGGTGTTAGATCAAGTTTAAAAGTTATTCAAGAAATATCTTAGAAATTTTGAAAATTCATGTTGACTCTAACGTAGCGTCATAGTGTAAACTTCTTTTTAGGAGGTGATGGTTATGAATTATTCAGTAAGTGAAACAGCGAAATTAACGGGTGTCAGTGTTAGAACTCTTCACTATTATGATGAGATTGGTTTATTGTCTCCAAGTCTAGTATCTGAAACCGGTTATAGATACTATGACAATGAGGCATTAGAGAGATTACAGCAAATCTTATTTTATAAAGAGCTTGATTTTCCGTTAAAAGCAATTGCTGAAATAATGAAATCCTCTGAATATAAGAAAGAAGATGCTTTAAAAAGACAAAAAGAATTATTAACTTTGAAACGACAGAGAATTGATAGGTTAATTTGTCTTTTAGATGCAAATATGAAAGGAGATAACACCATGAGTTTTAAGGAGTTTGATATGAGTAAAATAGAGGAAGCTAAAAATAAATATGCTTCAGAAGCAAAGGAGAAGTGGGGTAATACAGATGCCTATGCTCAGAGTATTCAGAAGACGAATAATTACTCTAAAGAAGATTGGGCTAGGGCTACAGAACAATCAGAAGAGATTATGAAGAAGTTTGCTTCATATATTGGAACCTCTGCAGAAAATCCAGAAATACAAGAATTAGTGGAAGAATGGAGAGCCTATATTACAAGGTGTTTCTACGATTGCACAAAGGAAATCTTAGCAGGTTTAGGTGAAATGTATGTAGGAGATGAACGATTTATGAAGAACATAGATCAATTTGGAAATGGAACGGCTAGATTAATGAGTGAAGCGATACAGGTATATTGTAATAAGTAAAATACATTTAAAGTGAGGACAAAAAATATGATAAAACACATTGTAATGTTTAAATTAAAAGAAGAAGCCAATGGAAAAACTGCTTATGAAAATGCATTTGAAGCCAAAGAACGTTTAAAATGTTTTACAGAGAACATTCCTTCATTAAAAAAGTTAGAGGTAGGAATTAACTCAAAAGAAGCACCACAAACTAATTATGATATCACCTTAGTATGTGACTTCGAAGATATTGATGGACTTAATGCTTATCAAGTGCACCCAGTCCACGTTGAGTTTGGAAAGTTTATTACTGAGTTACGGGAAGAACGCGCTTGTATTGATTATGAATATTAAATATTTTAACCGATCATTTTTAAAATGGTCGGTTTTTTCGTCGCAACATTTGACAATATAGTAATAAAGTTTTCAAAATATAACAGACAACCTTTCACATATTGACAAACCCTAAGTTTTAATAGGGAAATAACAAAGATATTGTATAACAAATCTAATTGCGAGAACCTTTCAAGAATAATATAATAAAAAAGTGTGAGAAAATGTAAATATAAAATATGGAAGGGGAAAGTAATGAGATACTTTAAGGCAGCTAAGTGGATATCTTTAATACTAAGTTTGGCAATATGTCTTATGGGAATAAGTTATTCAGCCCATACAGATCATGTCAATATATTTAATATAGTTAAAACAGGGAATATGGATTA
>CAZAKD010000241.1:0-3033 GCA_964485435.1 uncultured Lachnospiraceae bacterium | reverse complement strand
GAATTAGAGTATTGTTATAATCCCCGTAAGGTGGACGAAATAGTGTCATATCCTTTCCGGTTAGATCTTTTACCTTGTTGTGAGGCTTCATAAGTTCTTCAATACATTGCTCTTTGCTCAATTGTGACATATGTTTATGATTCTCACTATGGTTTCCAAGGTCATGACCGGCCCCTGCAATTGCTTTTACATCGTCAGGGAATTTCTCAATCCATCCCCCTGTCATAAAAAAGGTAACTTTTACATTATGTTTAGCCAGAAGATCTAATATCTCTTGGGTATCTTCGTTACCCCAGGCAGCGTCAAAACTTAAAGCGACTTTATCTTCATTACTATCGACGCAATAGATAGGGAGCTCTTTCCCGCTAGTGGAATTACTTACTGTGATGTCTTTAGGAATTGCGTAATAGGATACAGTTAAGAGCAATACAGAATTTAGTATAATGATTCCAGTTTTTAAAAATAATCGAAGCTTTTCCCTTTCTTTTTCTATATTCATAGACACCTCTTTACAATCTGTTATATCTATATATATTTACAAAATGAATCTATTATTACATAGTAGATGAGATGTTTATGTAATATTGCTACAAGAAAGCACAAGAGAAGGATAAAAATTCATAACAACTAATAAATATTCATAATTTATAAAGAAAGTTAAAATATTCATTGCAAATTTCCTGTATATCAAGTACAATGTTGGGAAAGCAAAAATTCGTCACGAATTTTGGAGTAACTACTTATTGATTCATTGGAGGCGTAATATGAAGAAGAGAGAAGACATTCATAAAGTATTAATCATTGGTTCAGGTCCAATTATTATTGGACAAGCTTGTGAATTTGATTATTCTGGTACACAGGCTTGTAAAGCACTTCGTAATTTAGGTTATGAAATTGTATTGGTTAATTCCAACCCTGCAACTATAATGACCGACCCAGAAACAGCAGATGTAACTTACATAGAGCCATTGAACGTAGAACGGCTTACACAGATTATCGAAAAAGAAAGACCAGATGCATTACTTCCGAATCTTGGAGGTCAGTCGGGTCTAAATTTATGCTCAGAATTAGATAAAGCAGGTGTTCTAGAAAAATACAATGTGAAGGTTATTGGAGTGCAAGTAGATGCGATAGAACGTGGCGAAGATCGTGTTGAATTTAAGAAAACAATGGATAGCCTTGGAATCGAGATGGCAAAAAGTGCAGTCGCCTACACAGTGGATGAAGCTCTAGCAATTGCTGAAGAACTTAACTATCCTGTAGTTATTCGCCCTGCCTATACAATGGGTGGTGCCGGTGGCGGATTGGTATATAATGTAGACGAATTAAAGACGGTCGTATCCCGAGGACTGAAAGCAAGTATGGTAGGCCAAGTGCTTGTAGAAGAATCTATTCTAGGCTGGGAAGAACTTGAATTAGAAGTAGTTCGTGATTCAACGGGCAAAATGATAACCATATGCTTTATAGAGAATATAGATCCACTTGGTGTACATACAGGAGATTCATTCTGCTCTGCTCCAATGCTTACAGTTCCACAAAGCGTGCAAGATAGATTACAAGAACAAGCTTACAAAATTGTAGAAGCAATAGGGGTTATTGGTGGTACCAATGTTCAATATGCATATGATCCTGTAGGTGATAGAATCTGTGTTATTGAAATAAACCCAAGAACTTCTCGCTCATCTGCCCTAGCTTCTAAAGCTACCGGATTTCCAATTGCGCTTGTATCAGCCATGTTAGCAGCTGGACTTAACCTAGAAGATATTCCTTGTGGAAAATATGGAACTCTTGATAAATATAAGCCAGATGGGGACTACATTGTAATTAAGTTTGCAAGATGGGCATTTGAAAAGTTTAAGGGAGTCGAAGATAAGTTAGGAACACAAATGCGTGCAGTTGGCGAAGTTATGAGCATTGGAAAAACTTATAAAGAAGCTTTTCAAAAGGCAATTCGAAGTTTAGAGGTAGGACGTTTCGGTCTAGGATATGTGAAAGAACTTGAAGATAAAACAAAAGAAGAATTACTGAACATGCTACATATACCTACGAGTGAAAGACAATTCATTATGTATGAAGCATTGAAAAAGGGTGCAACAGTAGAGGAACTGTACAAGCTAACACAGATTAAGCACTATTTTATAGAACAGATGAAAGAATTAGTGGAGGAAGAGGCAGCTTTGGTAAAATATCAAGGCAAACTTCCACCAGCTGAAGAATTAAAAAATGCTAAATTAGATGGATTCTCTGATGTATATCTAAGTAAGTTGCTTCAGATCTCAGAAGAAGAGATTAGAAGCAATAGAATTCAACAAGGAATTGTAAATGGATATGACGCAGTACACGTAAGTGGTACTGAAGATTCTGCTTATTACTATTCTACTTATCACTCTTCAAAAGCATTGGAAACAGGGGAGAAGAAAGCAAGCATTATGATTCTAGGAGGTGGCCCAAATCGAATTGGACAAGGTATTGAATTTGATTATTGCTGTGTGCACGCGGCTAAAGCCCTAAAGGATCTAGGATTTAAAACCATTATGGTAAACTGTAATCCAGAGACAGTATCAACGGATACTGATACATCAGATATTTTATATTTTGAACCACTCACTTTAGAAGATGTACTTAGCATCTATGAGAAGGAGAAACCACTTGGTGTCATTGCCCAATTCGGAGGTCAAACACCATTGAATCTGGCATCAGAGCTAAAGAAGGCAGGAGTGAACATTCTTGGAACTTCACCAGAGACCATTGATTTAGCAGAAGACAGGGATCAATTCCGTGAGATTATGGAACGCCTTAATATTCCAATGCCTGAAGCTGGAATGGCTGTAAATACGGAAGAAGCGTTAGAGATTGCAGCACAGATTGGCTACCCAGTTATGGTTCGACCTTCTTATGTCCTTGGTGGACGTGGAATGGAAGTGGTACATGATGATGAAAGTCTTGTAATCTATATGAAGGCAGCAGTTGGTGTAACTCCAGACAGACCAATCCTAATTGACCGTTTCTTACATCATGCTACAGAATGTGAAG
>CAZAKD010000240.1:1150-3034 GCA_964485435.1 uncultured Lachnospiraceae bacterium | reverse complement strand
ACTGACAGTATGACTGTACTAAGAGATGGCTCCTTCGTGGATCGAGTATTAACAAAGGATGTAAATCCTGTACGTATTGCGGAAATGATGATTGGACGTAAAGTTGAAAAATTATTAGATGATACTGATGACAATCGTACCATTTCTCAAGATGATATTATTCTAGATGTTAAAAATCTGGAAGTTAATATGCCTGGAGAACGTGTTAAAGGAGTAGATCTGGCTATTCGAAGAGGAGAGATCTTTGGTATCGGTGGTCTTGCTGGTCAGGGCAAAATTGGTATCCCAAACGGTATCATGGGTCTTTATGAAACATCAGGATCCATTTCCTTTAATGGCAATGAGATTAATCCAAAAGTTCTGGGAGATGCCCTACAAAAAGGAATTGCCAATGTATCTGAAGATCGACGAGGTGTTGGTTTACTGCTTAACGAATCGATTGAGCAAAACATTACCTTTACAGCTATGCAAGTTCAGAGTAAATTCTTAAAGAATTTTGGTATTACAAAACTTTATAATAAAAAACAAGCACTAGAACATGCAAAGAGTATGATAGAAACACTAGATATCCGTTGTACCGGTCCAGATCAAGCAGTAGGCAGATTATCCGGCGGTAACCAACAAAAAGTATGTATTGCCCGAGCATTAACATTGACTCCAAAGCTACTGATTGTATCAGAGCCAACGAGAGGTATTGATATCGGTGCGAAGAAGCTAGTGATTGAATTGTTAGCTAAGTTAAATCGCGAACAAAACCTAACTATCATAATGGTTAGTTCTGAGCTGAATGAATTACGAAGTATATGTGATCGCATTGCAATTGTAGCGGAAGGCAAAATAGCTCGTATATTGAAACCAGAGGATCCTGATGCCGAATTTGGTCTTGCCATGTCTGGTGTAAAACAGGAGGTACATAAAGATGAATAAACATATTAAAAATATTTTTCAATCGATTGGACTTCCTAGATTGATTATCTCAACATTTTTTATTGTGGTTGTGATTGCAGCTGGATTCTATAATATGGATGTGGTTGCTTTAATGAGTAATATACTCCGTCGTTGGGGTATGTATGGTATTCTAGTTCTCGCCATGGTTCCTTCAATCCAATGTGGTAATGGACCAAACTTTGGTGTCAGCCTTGGTATTGTTTGTGGCTTATTTGGTTCTCTTATGTCCATAGAACTAGATATCGCAAACTTATCTATGTTTGCAAATAACAAGACACTAGGCGCATGGGTATCCTTACTATTTGCAGTAGTATTATCTGCAGTGATTGCTTGGTTTGTTGGCATGGGGTATGGTGTATTACTTAATCGTGTCAAAGGTTCTGAAATGACAGTATCTACCTATGTTGGTTTTTCTGTCATAGCGTTTATGAATATTCTATGGGTTACGCTTCCATTTAGAAATGGTGACATCAAATGGCCGATCGGTGGAGAAGGTGCCCGTAATACCATTAGCTTATCTAATAGTTTCAGTGAAATCATGAACAATGCTGGATCCATCACCATCGGTAATCCAGAGACTGGATTATCAATACCAACAGGACTCCTATTGTTCTTCTTCCTGTTCTGCTTTCTTTTATATCTATTTTTAAAGAGTAAAACAGGTATTGCAATGAGTGCTGCTGGTGCGAATCCAAACTTCGCAACAGCAAGTGGTATTAATGTTAACAAGATGAAAATAATCGGTACTGCTCTATCAACTGCATTAGGTGCCATTGGTATTATTACATATGCACAGGCATTTGGATTCTTACAGATGTATAATGCTCCTTTAATGATGGGCTTTTCCTGTGTTGCTGCAGTGTTAATCGGTGGAGCAAGTACAACTAGGGCAAAAATTAGCCATGTTATTATCGGAACTTTCCTGTTCCAAGGGAT
>CAZAKD010000240.1:0-1140 GCA_964485435.1 uncultured Lachnospiraceae bacterium | reverse complement strand
CCTGCAAAATAACGGAAATGATCATCTCCAATGGTATTATTATTTACGCTCTTACAAAAGCAAAAGGAGGTGCTGCAAATGAAGAATAGTTTTCTTACCTATACAAAAAAACAATGCAGCGGCATAATAAAAGATATTTACTCCAATAAAGTTGTACTTATGTTCTTAATCCTATGTATCTTTGGTGTTAGTACCACAGGAAAACCTTTGACATATACAGTAACTGAGGTGTTTTCTCGTTTTAGTAGAAATAGCTTTTTGGTATTGGCTCTAATAATTCCTGTTCTTGCAGGGCTTGGATTAAACTTTGGTATAGTTGTAGGTGCAATGGCTGCTCAAATAGCTATTTTCTTTACGATCTATTGGGACATTACCGGAACGAATGGTCTTCTTCTTTGCATATTACTTAGCACACCAATTGCAATCTTGTTTGGCTATCTAGTAGGTGTACTTTATAATAAAACAAAAGGTTCAGAGATGATTACCGGTATGGTACTAGCATATTTTGCTGACGGACTATACCAATTGCTCTTTTTATTCATTCTAGGTGGTGTAATTCCAATTAAAAATGATACCTTAATGATTTCCGGTGGTGTTGGTGTTAAAAACACAATCGATCTTACAGGTAATTTAAAATATTCCTTAGATAATATTAGTATGTTATTACTGATTCACACCATCCTAATTGCTTATTTTATTTTAACTTTTGCCAATCTATTGATTCATAAAAATAAAGACAGACGAAATATCCAGATTATTAAGTTAATTTTAATTACAGTTGCCTTTGGAATCACTTTTATTCCTTTTGTGAATCAATTTATGAGTACTGATAGATTACTTCTATTAGATGCCATTACGATTGCATGTGTGGTTGCTATTGTTTATGCAATCGTCAATCTTATATTAATTCGCTTCGTAAGGAAAGACAAAGAAACGGATATAAATCGTTTCATTGCTATTCCAATCGTTGCAATTATAGTTTATGCACTTACCTACATTCCTGCCATTTATGATATTACATTGGCTGTGTATCTTCCTGTATGTACCTATGCAGCCATTATCCTTATATGTGGATTCAATCGTTGGCTACTAAGTACGAGACTTGGACAAAACATGAGAACGGTAGGTCAAAACAGAACG
>CAZAKD010000239.1:0-3041 GCA_964485435.1 uncultured Lachnospiraceae bacterium | reverse complement strand
TTTTATAATATTCATATGGTAATCCGTAAAAGTAAGCTTTTGGTGGCATAGTTTGGTGAAATGCTGTATCAAAAACACCAACCATTGGCACATTTGGCATAAGAGCTTTACATGCTTCTATACCTGTAAGATTTGCTGGATTATGAAGTGGTGCAAGATCATTACACTCTTCAATAGCTTTTACTACTTCATCAGTGATTAAAGTTGATTTTGCGAATTTTTCTCCACCATGAACGATTCTATGTCCAATCGCTCCAATTTCATCTAGAGACTTAATTACACCATATTCTTTATCAGTAAGAGCTTCAATTACTAATTGAACAGCTACTTCATGATTCTTCATTGGTTTTTCGATTGTTGTTTTATTACCATCTTTTTTATGAACTAATCTACTTCCATCTATTGCAATTCTTTCACATATTCCTGTTGCTAATGCTTGTTCTGTTTCAGAATTAATTAATTGATATTTTAAGGAAGAACTTCCACAATTTATAACTAAAACATTCATCTTCTTATCTCTCCTATTCTTATATAGTTGAACCAATAACTTGTCCGATTGATTCAACAATGAGCCATTAGTTAGATTTTGCTGCTTGAACTGCTGTTATCGCAATTACACCTACAATATCTTCTGCACTACATCCTCTAGATAGATCATTCACTGGTTTTGCAATTCCTTGTGTTATAGGCCCATAAGCTTCTGCTTTTGCAAGTCTTTGTACTAGTTTATAACCAATATTACCTGCATCAAGGTCAGGAAAAACTAATACGTTTGCTTTACCTGCAACTGAACTATCCGGTGCTTTAGATGAACCAACACTTGGTACAATTGCAGCATCAAGCTGTAATTCACCATCTACTTTTATATCTGGATATAAGTCTTTAGCAATCTTAGTTGCTTCCACCACTTTATCAACATCAGCGTGTTTTGCACTACCCATACTTGAATGAGAGAGCATAGCAACAATTGGCTCTTCCTCAACTAATAATTCGAAGCTCTTTGCAGAACTTCCAACGATAGCTGCCAATTCCTCTGAATTAGGATTCTGGTTCAATCCTGCATCTGAGAATATAAATGTTCCATTTGCGCCATATTCGCAATTAGGAACTACCATTACAAAGAATGCCGATACAAGCTTTGTATTTGGCGCTGTTTTTAGAATTTGAAGTGAAGGACGTAATACATTTGCTGTTGAGTTAACAGCACCTGCAACCATGCCGTCTGCATCACCCGCTTTTACCATGGTTACTCCATAGTATAGACTATCTTTCGTTAATAATTCTCTCGCTTGCTCTGGAGTCATACCCTTACTCTTTCTTATTTCAACAAGTAAGTTAATATAATCCTCCAACTTTTCTGAATTATTTGGATCAACTATCTTTGCTTTAGATAAGTCAAGTCCTTTCCCCATTTTCTTAATCTCTTCCTCATTACCCACTAAAACAATATTAGCAACATCTTGTTCTAAAATAATAGCTGCTGCTTCAAGTGTTCTTATGTCGTTCGTCTCTGGCAAAACAATTACTTTTTTGTTCTGTTGTGCCCTTTTCTTGATCTCTTCGATAAATCCCACAACAATTTCTCCTTTCGTAATTAAAATCTCACTTATAGTTATTGTACATCAACCGTTTATTGTATACAAGACCAATTATTATTTATTTTATTAATAATTTAACCAATTAATAGTATCTAACTCCTTTTTCTAAAATAACTCTTGTGGTATAATAGATAAAATTATAAACTTTATTAATACACAACAAAGATAGGAGCAAATATGAAAGTAGTTGGCCTTATAACTGAATATAATCCGTTTCATAACGGACATAATTTACATCTGCAAGAGGCAAAGAGAATCACACAGGCCCATAAAGTTGTAGTCATTATGAGTGGAAACTTCGTACAACGTGGCGCTCCTGCCCTAATTGATAAATACCAACGTACTCGCTTTGCTCTAGAACAAGGTGCTGATGTTGTAATAGAACTTCCAACTTGCTATGCAACCGCTAGTGCAGAGGGTTTCGCACTTGGTGCTGTATCGACCCTCAATCATATTGGTATCGTTGATTCCCTTTGTTTTGGAAGCGAATCCGGCAATATACAAGAATTAGATACAATTGCAAAACTTTTCATCAATGAACCTATAGAATTCAAAGAACAATTAGCCTTCTATCTTCGTAGTGGATTGACATATCCTGCCGCAAGACAAAAGGCCTTTCTTACATGCTATCCCCAAACAAGTAAAGATATCTCTGCTTCATTATCTTCTCCAAACAACATCCTTGGCATAGAATATCTAAAAGCAATCCATCAATTAAATAGCCCAATTACACCACACACCATCACACGCCAAGTTGCCGGGTATCATGACACAGTATTAGATAACCCTATAACGTCAGCAACAGCAATTCGTAAGTCGATTGAAGATGTTAATCCAATATCAACCATCAACCAACATGTTCCAGAACCAGTCTATAAGATTTTAGAAAAAGAATACATGCACACCTTCCCAATATATGAAAATGACTTCTCCCAAGTTCTACACTATAAACTATCACTTGAATCCTATGACAGTTTACTTCTCTATCAAGATATGTCAGATAGTATCGCAAGGAGAATTCTAAAGTGCAAAAATGAATTATTACCATTTTCCAACATGGCCCTTACCCTTAAAACCAGAGATATCACATTAACAAGAGTAAATCGTTCTCTCCTACACATATTATTGAATATAAAAAAAGAATCTTATGAAACATTTAACACACAAGAATATACCCAATATGCTAGACTTCTCGGCTTCCGTAAAGAATCAAGTACCCTTATCCGTAAAATGCAAGAACAAAGCACTATTCCAGTAATCACAAAACTAGCAAATGCCAATAAAGCATTAAACACCATCGGAAACCTCATGCTATCCCAAGATATCTTTGCATCAAACCTTTATAATATCATCATACAACAAAAATATAATCAACTTCTCACAAATGAATTCAAACAAGGTGTAATTATACACTAAGCATACCAACTGATACTATTTTTCACA
>CAZAKD010000238.1:0-3079 GCA_964485435.1 uncultured Lachnospiraceae bacterium | reverse complement strand
ATTTTTGGAGAGAATAGTGATGCCACGTTCTCTTTCTATATCATTTGAATCCATAACTCTATCTTGTACAACTTGATTAGAACGAAAAACACCGCTTTGTTTTAATAGCTCATCTACTAAAGTTGTTTTACCGTGGTCAACGTGAGCAATAATGGCAATGTTTCTAACGTCTTCTCTTTTGATTTTCATATAATAACCCTTCCTTTTATGACATGGGTTTCAATTTACCCATAATACATACAAATATAACTTATACATTGTATCACATAATCTACAATTTACAAGGAAAAATTTTCAGCCAAAAATGCAAACTGTTTGTGTATATTTTCGTTAATTTTAATAAATATTGTAAGAAGGGACAAATTATTTGGAAAATATTAAATATTTACTTCTAAATATTGGAATACTAGCATATACATAGTAAAGGAATTAATTCAAAAGCAGACATAGATTCTGTGGGGAAAAAGAGGGAGGAGTAATACTATATGACAGATAAAGTATTTGATAACAATCAAGTAAATATTGCAGGAGAGGTGGTAAGTGACTTTGAATTTAGTCATGATGTATTTGGAGAAGGATTCTATGTTTTAGAGGTATCAGTAGAGAGATTAAGTAATTCTTATGATGTGATCCCATTAATGGTATCTGAACGTTTAATGGATGTGAAAAAGGATTATAAAGGTCAATATATTGAGGTGGCCGGACAATTTCGCTCGTACAATAGGCATGAGGGAAATAAAAATAGATTAGTTTTGTCTGTGTTTGTTAGAGAAGTAGAGATTCTAGAAGAGAATTGTATGAGTAGCAAGCCAAATGCGATTTTATTAGATGGTTACATATGTAAACCCCCAGTTTATAGAAAGACTCCTCTAGGAAGAGAGATTGCAGATATATTATTAGCAGTTAATCGCCCATACGGTAAATCAGACTATATTCCTTGTATTTGTTGGGGAAGAAATGCGAGATTTGCAGAAACATTTCAAGTTGGCGGACATATTCAAGTATGGGGCAGAATTCAAAGTAGAGAATATCAGAAAAAGTTATCAGAAACTGAATTTGAGAAGCGAGTAGCATATGAAGTCTCCGTGAGCAAACTAGAGTATATAGAGGAAGAAATATAAAAAGATAGATTTTTTCCCTTAATTATGATACAATACCAGATGTTGGAGTGATTATAGCAACAAGGTCTTTTACAATGTACAAAGTGTTAAAGTGTACAATGAGGTGGAAAAGCAATGGATAAAGTGATTGTTCAGGTTTATTATGGTGAAGGAAAAGGAAAGACAACCGCAGCAGTAGGTCAATGCATTCGAGCAGCTAGCATGGGGAAGGAAGTTATTATGATTCAATTCTTAAAGGGAAGAGATTCAGAAGAATTTTCTTTTTTAACCAAACTTGAACCGGATATTAAGTTATTTCGGTTTGAAAAAGCACATGAATATTATAGCAACTTATCAGAAGAGGATAAGGCAGAAGAACGTAAAAACATACTCAATGGATTTAACTTTGCAAGAAAAGTTATTGAAACGAGAGAATGTGATGTTCTTGTCTTAGACGAGATTCTGGGCTTAATTGAACTGGGTATTATTGGTTTAGATGATATAATTAAATTGATTCAATTGAAAGACGACTATTATAAATTGCTTTTAACAGGACAAAAGTTACCATCAGAATTAATTCCATATGTGGACATAATATCTGAGATTGTACCTAAAAAAGAGCTTGAGACAAAGGTGTAATATATAATAGAAGCAATACATCTATATTTGGTGTATTGCTTTTTATGTTGACAAATGGAAATAGGAATGTTAGTATTTATTATATAATTTAATAATTTGGTAGAGGTGCATTTTTTAAGAGTATATTACTTGATATGTTCAGACATAGATGAGAGTGGTGGAAAGGGAAAGATGCCGAAGGTGTAATAATCTGAAATATTAGACCTGGGCATATGGCTAAGAACCATGTGACTGTCATCAAGCGTTAAGATGGAGAGCTACCTAGAGAACATTTTCGGTCTTTTGACATACGGAAATTCTTTAGGAGTCGACCATGTGTCGGCTTTTTTTACGAAAAGAAACAATAGGATAATTATGAATATAATAAAGTAAAAAGTCGATTGGATAATATTGTAGATCACAACATATAGGAGGGCTACTTATGGCTATATTTAAAGGTGCAGGTGTTGCACTGATAACACCATTTAAGGAAAATAAAGAAGTAGATTATGACAGATTAGAACAACTTGTGGATTACCAGATTGACAACGGAACTGATAGTATTATTGTGTGTGGTACTACTGGAGAATCCTCAACACTTACCCATGATGAACATCTTGAGTGTATTAAAGTAGTTGTGAATCGTGTAAATAAGCGTGTTCCGGTTGTAGCAGGTACGGGATCTAACTGCACAGATACAGCTGTATTTTTATCAAAAGAAGCAAAAGATCATGGGGCAGATGGACTTTTACTCGTATCTCCATACTACAATAAAGCAACACAAAATGGTTTAATAGAACATTATACAGAGATTGCAAAAGCAGTAGACCTACCAATTATTCTATATAATGTGCCAAGTAGAACAGGTTGCAATATCCTTCCTAAGACAATTGCAACTTTAGTGAAAGAAGCAGACAATATTGTAGGTGTAAAAGAAGCTTCAGGGAATATATCACAAGTAGCATCAATAATGGCTCTAACCGACGGCAATATAGATCTATACTCAGGCAATGACGACCAAATCGTACCATTGTTATCTTTAGGTGGAATTGGTGTAATATCCGTACTATCTAATATTGCACCAAGGGATACACATGATATTGTTGCAAAATATCTTGAAGGAGATATAAAAGGAAGTTTGGCACTTCAATTAAAATATCTTCCATTAATAGAAGCAATATTCTGTGAAGTGAACCCAATTCCAGTAAAAGCAGCAGCTCATCTAATGGGCTTAGCGGAGAACGTATTGAGACGCCCACTTACCCCAATGGAATCAGCAAATCAAGAGAAACTAGCAAGAGTAATGGAAGATATCGGAATTATTTAAGGTGAACGGGGACGGGGGTTGAGCGTTTGGGGAC
>CAZAKD010000237.1:0-3086 GCA_964485435.1 uncultured Lachnospiraceae bacterium | reverse complement strand
CTCATAGAACCAAAACTAATGTTAGAGCAATTCGATAATAACAATGAAGCGTCCATTTATATGGAATTTGCTCACAGAAGATTAAAGATTCAATATAATAATAGAAACAAAAAAGAGTATCAAGATTATATAGTAGATGGGATTATTATAGATGGGGTTAACTATGAGATAATAAAAGATGAATGTATTATTCAAAGATCATATCTAGAGAGTTTAGATAAAGATAAATGCCATGAAATAATTGTAGAACTTAGATAGAAAGAGGGAAGTCATGAAATCAGAACATATCAGTGTTACAAGTTATATGGGCCAAGGTTATCAGCCAATGATTGACTATGAATCTTGGAGAGTCGCCATTCTAAGATACTGTGAAGAGCTTGAGATACAGAATCTTAAGACAATGCAAAAACACCAGGAATCAGATGAAGTATTTGTTCTCCTTCAAGGTAACTGCATATTATTTGCTGGAGGAGAAGGAGAGGATATTCAAGAGGTTAGTGGTATTCTGATGGAACCATTAAAACTATATAATGTAAAAAAGGGAGTATGGCATACCCATACCTTAGACCAAAAAGGAACTGTTTTAATTATTGAGAATCAAAATACTAGTGATGAAAACTCTCCTACGACTCAACTATCAGTGAATCAGAACCAAAATTTGAATCAGATATTTGATCAGTTAAGAGTAGGAAAAATGAAACTTTAATTTATATAATACCCTATATTATTATTTTGAAAAATAATAATATGGGGTATTATTTTCTAGAAAATATGAGATAATGTTAATATAGAAATAAATAATATATATGGAAAGGTGGTAATTCTATGAAAAAAGTAGTTGGAATAATTCTAATATGTATATTAGCAATTAGCCTATATGGTTGTAAAAAACAAACCACCCCGAACAATGTAGACAATAATCAAAACGGAAGCACGGTAGATGATAAAACCAATGGCACCGGAGATGAAGTGGATGATGAAGTAGATGATGAAGTCCAAGCAGACAAAATACAAGATTATTATCCATTTGCTGATGACAAGGTATATACTTATGCAGGTGAAGGGAATGAATATGCCAGCTATATAGTTTATACAGAGTATATGGAAGGAAATAAGGCTCAATTTCGCACGTCTAATGGAGGGACCGAAGTTGTAAAAGTACTTGAACATCAAGATGGCCAATTGGTAATTCATTTTGCAGAAGAGGAGACTTATTATCGAGAGAACATGTTAAATCGTGGTCCAGATGCAGAACAGGATATATTATTAAAAGGACCTCTAGTAAAAGGTACTGAATGGACTCTTTCTGACGGAAGAAAGCGTTATATATCTAACGTAGACATTGATGTAACGATACCATTAGGTGATTATAAGGCTCTTGAAGTAACCACAGAAGGTGAAAATGATGTGATAAAGGACTATTATGCAGAAGGTATAGGGCTAATTAAATCTGTATTTACCTCAAATGAAGTAGAGGGATATGAAGTAACGTCTACACTTAGTAAGATAGATGAGAAGACTCCATTAACTCAGCAAGTAAGATTCTTCTTCCCTGATATTGCAGCTGATAAAAACTATTATATAACAAAAGAACTCTCTTTCCATACAAATGATATTACAAAAAAGGTATTTGAGGATAGTTTCAAGGATTATTCCCAGGAGAACTTTAATGAAGTAATTGGAAAAAATGTTAAAATAAAAAGTTTATATCTCAATAAGGATAATAAGGTATATGTGGATTTCTCAAAAGAATTCACCAGCGAGATGAATGCAGGCTCTGGGTATGAAGCAGCGATACTTCAATGTATAACGAATACCTTTGGGGAATATTATGGAAAAACCCAAGTGTATATTACAGTAGAAGGAGAACCTTATTCTGGAGGACATATTGCAATGGAAAAAGGTGAAGCGTTTGAAGTAAACGTAGAAGGCTACGAAGAATTAAGATGAAATAATATAAAAGGGGCTGTTCATGATCTAAGGTTAATCATGAACAGCCCATAAATAAACATTGACAATAGGACTAACTAGATGTAATATTATATCTAGTTAGATGCATTTTAATTTATAAACAAAGCAATTTATCGAAAGGGTGTTAATATGAATGATAATAAAATAGTTATAACGAACTTTACAGATCCTGTGTGTACCTGGTGTTGGGGAAGTGAACCTGTGCTTAGAGCTTTAGAGACACATTATCCAAATCAGATTGAGAATAGATATGTAATGGGAGGCCTAGTGAAAGATATTAATGATTTTGCTGATCCATCCAATGGAATTGGTGCTGGTGCAGAAGGCTCTAACGCACAGATTGCGAAGCACTGGGTAGAGGCTGGAGAGCGTCATGGGATGCCGGTTGAACCAAAAGGGTTTCATTTGTTCTCTGATGAATATCCATCAACTTATCCGCAGAACATAGCCTATAAAGCGGCTCAACTTGTTGCTCCTGACAAAGCTGACCAATTTTTACGTAGAATTAGAGAGGCTACAATTGTAGAAGGCCTTGTTACATCTAGATTGGATGTACAGATGTCCCTAGCTGACGAGGTGGGGATTGATATAGTTGCATTTTCAAAAGCGATGAAAGACGGTTCAGCAGAAAAGGCATTCAATGGAGATCTTGCACTAACACGTTCAATGGGAGTAACAGGATTTCCAACTTTTATTGTGAAGTTCTATGATCAAAGGATAATTTTGCGAGGATATCGTGATTTAGATACATTTATCTCTGTAATTGATACTGCAACAGGAGGTTCCATAAAACCAATTCAAGTATCTAGAGATGTTACTGTATTGTTTGATTTAATAGAGAAACATTCAAAGCTTGCAGCAGAAGAGATTAGACAAGCATTTGCTCTGGAAGATATGGCAGAAGTGGATGCGTGGATGGACCAATTAGAACAAGAGAAAAAAGTTGTTCGTGTTAAGGCAGGACAAAGTTATTTCGTAAAAAAGAGTGAGTCCAAAAACCTTGCTTGTGATATTGAAACGGGACTATGTAGATAAGGGAAGATAATATGAGCAATATAAATCAAAAGATAATAATCGGAAGTAGCAGAATGAGAAATGAACTCCATCGTGAATTA
>CAZAKD010000236.1:0-3134 GCA_964485435.1 uncultured Lachnospiraceae bacterium | reverse complement strand
GTATTACTGTCGCTAGCTAGGCGAATACCTTCAGGTAGATAATCATTTAGATCTATCTCTTCTTCCACATTGATATATGCATTGTTTATATCAACAACAATTGGAATGGTAGATACCTTTTGTAATGCACTCGGATCTCCTGCAATTGTAATTGTTTTTGGTTCATACTCTATTCCCACTAATCCATAACCTTCCAAAGGTTCACCTGTATGTTCTAGGGATAGATGAATCGTTTTAGTCTTCAGAATACTTGCACTTAATGATATCTTATTGGAACTAAAGTTTAATTTCTCTGATGCGATATATTTTCCATTAGAATCATATGCCCTTGGTTCTCCTTGGGCGCTGAAATCCTCTGATGCATTGGATACATCCATCTCAACTCGTACTTGATCGATCCTTTCAATAATTGACTTAGCTCCACTTACTTGTATAATATTCGGCTTTGCTTTTATAGAACCGATATAAAATCCTTCTTCTTCCGTCCCCTTTTGAGCAATGGTAATCTTAAATTGCTTTGTTACTAGATCCTCTAGGCTTACCTTAAGAGTATTCACCTTACCAAGTGTAATATCAACAGGCTTTGAACAGGTTGCTATGATAGGAACTGCATTGGTATAAGATAGATTAGATAGATCTGCCACAGCTCTAATATCACTAATTTTAACAGTATCTAGGACACTCTTTTTACCTCGTAATGTAACATCTACTGTGCTTCCTTCTATAACTTCGTAGACTTTGTCTAGAGACTTGATCGACTCTTCATTGACTATCTCAACAACAATATCTCTCTTTGTAGTTGTCTCGATTGGATCGTCTATGTTAATAATAATAAGCCATAGCAAAGCAGCGATTACAAGGGAAAGAATCTTCATGCCAATATTATTCGTTAGCTTTTTTTTCATTCCCACGTCTTCCTTTCCACAACTTAATCTTCTTACCTTCTACTGGATTCTTTTGCAGGTCAATAAGCTTACTCTTTAAAAAGTCTCCATCAATGCCACGAATCAAACGTCCTTCCTCAGCTACGGAAACTTTTCCTGTCTCTTCTGATACTATAATTGTTAATGCATCTGTTTCTTCACTAATCCCTACTGCTGCGCGATGCCTGGTTCCTAGTTCTTTACTTAGCCCCATATTATCAGATAAAGGGAGATAGCAAGTAGCTGCAACAATTCTATTCCCCCTTAGGATTACTGCTCCATCATGTAGGGGGGTATTATGTTCAAATATATTAATTAATAACTGGCTACTAATTAATGAATCAATAATAATTCCCGTCCTCTCATATTCTGTTAGAACAATCTCTTTCTCTATAACCATTAAAGCACCCGTCTTGGTCTTTGCTAATTCAAAGGTTGCTCTTACAATCTCTGATATTATCTTATCTGAGAAAACATTATCTTTATCCCTAGATTCATCAAATTGAATAAGTGAGGTAACAATATTTTTTCTTCCTAACTGTTCTAAAGCTTTACGTAGTTCAGGTTGAAATACAATTACAATGGCAATAATACTCACACTAATGGTATTCTGAAATATCCATAGAATCACACTAAAGCGAAGAACCATTGCGATTAAAGAAAAAATGAGTAATACAACAATACCTTTTACAAGCACCCATGCTTTGGTATTCTTTACCCAAATTATGATGTGATACAGTGCAAAGGCTAATATTGTAATCTCAAGAATGTCATTGATCCCTATCTTAGGCAATGACATTCGTACTAGGTAATTGTCAAAAAAATTTTTAATCGCGTCCATGCTTAACCTCTACTCAATACTTTTTCTTTCGCTAACATTTATATTATTATCATTCGTCCCCTTTCTTGAGTTAATGCGCTTTACATTAACCTCCGGTTCCGTAACAATAATTTTAGGAACAGCTTTTACATAGTAGTAGTAATCATCATCTTCAAATTGAATCTTCTCAACACGTGTATAATCTAAGTTAAATCGGAAAAACTGTACTACATATGCCAAGCCTCCTGATACAATGGTTCCAATTATCATAACCAATATCTGTTGAGAATGATCAAAGGCAAACTTGATAATTAAGAATGCTAGTATATTGGTTACAACTCCAGCCAATATCCCAATCTCGAATGCATGATCAATTTTTTGTTTTCTAACAATATATGTTACTAATAATACTAATGAAAAAACTATAATAGTGAATATCATCTCTTTTCTACTTAGAAAAGTATCCATGACAAACTTATAATACTGTAAGGTTTCTTCTATTCCAAATCCTGTTGTGGTTGGTTGACCTGTAGTTAACTTAACTACTTGCAATAGATAATATATTACAACTCCACATGCCATCGATATGATAGAAATTGGTCCACTTACTAAACCTAGAACAATAGGAATCACATAAGGAATCTTTATTGCAAAAAGAAAAGGAAGTAATAATACTATAATTGTTTCCTTAGATACAAATCTTAATAATAAAAAATACAAAATCAAGATAATTGCTAATACTATAAAAGCTAATATCTTAGATGCAAAATAGATATGTCCAAGAAATACTCCTGCCCCTATTAATATCATTACCGTTAGGGGTGTAAATGCACTAATAAGTGCTAGCACTAATACAACTGGTAACTTTATAAGTCTAGCATCATATCCTAAAGTACCATTTATCATACTTAGAATTATAATCGTTCCTATAAATTTTAAGACAGGATCAATAATATGACCATATCTTTGGTATATCTTCTTAACCTTTTCTTTCATAACCAAAAGTTCTATCATATCACTCTATCCTCCTTAAAAGACTTCCGTCTCTTCTTTATTATATATTTCTTTTAATTCATTTAATCCCTTATTGTATTTACTAAGATTTTTTCTTGATTTTTGATACTTCTTCGTTGCGACAAAAAAGCTACACAATATGTATATTGTAACTAACCCAATATATACCATCAAAATCTGCCCGCCCATCTTCTGATAATTAATATTGGTAGCTTCATTAATAAAAGTCTCTGCATTATATAGAACAGCTAAGACTACGATAAGCAGGAATCCACATGTAGTGCTTACCATGGTCTTTAATAGGTTGAATCGGATATAATCTGCTTTATAATAATAACTTGCTCTTATATCTTCTTTTCCTTTTCCCTTTTCATAGA
>CAZAKD010000235.1:0-3137 GCA_964485435.1 uncultured Lachnospiraceae bacterium | reverse complement strand
AACTAAGCGAAAGCGTCTCCTTTTCAGTAGCATTTACTCGTGTCATCGTTCCGTCACTTAAGTCAGCTGTGAATAGTAAATATATATATCTATTGACCTGATTTAACTTCACGCCATTTTTCATTATATAGTGTATCTACATCTACACCTAAGAATTTGAATGTCTCGCAATTAGCAAGAGTAGCAGCATCAGGGAATGCAATGGTACTATTTTTAATATCTTCATCTTCAATTAATTCTCTTGCAGCGGCATTTGGAGTGGAGTAGGTAATATATTCAAAGTTTTTCAGAGCAATATCTTCTCTACATAAGAAGTTAATAAATGCTTCTGCATTTTCTTTGTTTTTTGTATTTTTAGGAATTACCCAACCGTCAATCCATACATTAGAGCCCTCTTTTGGAACTACATATTCCAAGTCAGGGTTCTCTCTTTGTGTATAGATAGCTTCACCAGAATAGATAATACCAAGAGCAGCTTCGCCACCAATCATCTTGTCACGTACTTGATCAATTACATAAGCTTGAACGATAGAACTTTGCTGGATAAGAAGGTTCTTCGCTTCTTCTATTTCAGCTTCATCTGTAGAATTAAGGGAGTAGCCTAAATATTTCAATGTAACACCAAAAGCATCCCTAACACTATTCATCATAAGAATGTTATCTTTATATTTTGGATCAAAGATTGCGCTCCAACTATCAATTGGCTCGTCAACCATAGTCTTATTATAAAGAATTCCTACAGTCCCCCAAGAATAAGGCACAGAATACTTATTACCGGGATCAAATTGTGTTGCACTCTCTAAGTAAGTTGGATCAAGATTCTTAATATTTGGAACATTATCATAATTAATCTCTGCCAATAGATCTTCGTCTATCATTCGTTGAATCATATAATCAGACGGACATACTACATCGTAAGATACTGCTCCAGTCTCAATCTTTGGATACATATCCTCATTTGTCTCAAACTCATCGTAAACAACCTTAATTCCTGTTTCTTCTTCGAACATATCAATCACATCAGGATCAATATATTCACCCCAATTATATACATATACTTCGCCATTTGTACTTGTTTGTTTCTTTTCACATCCAGTAAAAGTTAAAATACCTACTAAAGCTATGGCAACGATTAAGAATTGCTTTTTCATTGAACATTGTTCCTCCTCTAATATTTACTTGCTGATGGTTTCTTTTTATCAGGCCTTTTATTAATTATAATGAGTAAAACTAATACAGATAGGAAAAGCAAAGTAGAGAGAGCATAGATCTCAGGCTTAATTCCTTTTCGAACTTCTGTATATATTTTAGTAGACAAGGTATCGATACCTGGTCCTTTGGTAAAGTGAGTGATTACGAAGTCATCTAATGACATAGTAAATGCCAATAAGAATCCGGTTAATATACCTGGGAAGATATCCGGAAGAATCACTTTAATAAATGCATATATAGGTGAAGCACCTAAGTCGAGAGCAGCTTCATAGGTGCTCTTGTTGGTTTGCTTTAACTTTGGCATAACACTTAGAATTACATATGGAATATTAAAAGTAATATGCGCAATTAAAACACTTGAGAATCCGAGGTTATAAGTAATTCCAAAACGACTTAAGAATAATCCGAATGCAATAAATAACAACATTAAAGAAATCCCTGTAACAATATCTGCATTTAACATAGGAATATTCGTAATTCCAATAAACATAGTTCTAGGTATTCGTTTCATTCGATTAATAGCTAATGATGCACAAGTTCCTATGAGTGTTGCAATAAGAGCAGAAGCAAAAGCGATAATCAAAGTTGTAGAAAGTGCATTCATAATCTGTTGATTTTGAAAAAGTTCAGTATACCATTTGGTTGTAAATCCACCCCATCTTGCTCTTGATTTGGAAGAATTAAAGGATAGGACGATAAGTGTTCCAATTGGTACATATAAAAATATTAATATAAGAATGATATATAAACGTTCCGCTATTCTCTTTATCATAATACACCGCTATCCCCTTCCTTATCATATTTTGCTAAGATAGCCATACTTATTAATATGAATATCATGAGGACTAAAGAAAGACCAGAACCAACATTCCAATTACTTCCCATCTTAAATTCTTGTTCAATAATATTACCAATTAAAAGAATCTTACTACCACCTAGGATATCAGAGATTACGAAAGTGGTAAGTGCAGGTACGAACACCATAGTTATTCCACTAACAACTCCTGGGAAGCTAAGAGGTAGAATAATCTTATAGAAGGCTTGGTATTCATTGGCACCTAGATCCCTAGCTGCATTAATAACATTTTTATCAATCTTAACAAGCACATTATAGATTGGTAAAACCATAAATGGTAGAAAGTTATATACCATACCTAATACAATAGCAGCAGGAGTATTAATAATAGACAGTGTTGGCAAATGAAGAAATTTAAGCATAGTGTTAATGACACCATTTCTCTCAAGTAAGGTCTGCCAAGCCAATGTTCTTAATAAGAAATTCATCCACATAGGAAGTATAAAAATAAGCACCATTAGGCTATTGCTTTTTATCTTTAAATTATTCAATATCATAGCAAGTGGATATGCTAATATTAAACAAATGATTGTGCTAATCAGTGATAATTCAACGGATAGTCTTAAAGCCTTTAGGTTAATAGGATCAGCAATCTTCATTATATTATTCAAAGTAAAAGCACCTGAGGAATTGGTTAATCCATAGTAAACTATCATAAATAGAGGGATGATAATAAAAGCTACCATCCAGATAGTATAAGGAGCTGCTAATACTTTTTTATGGTTCATCCAGAATCACCGCCTCTTCATCTTCAGATTCAGGTTTATTCATAATCTGGATATCAAAAGGATCAACTTTGATACCTACTTCACTACCAACCGCAGCAAGGTCTGTACTATGAACCAACCATTCATGATTGTGAGCAGTTACCTCCATCTCATAATGGACCCCTTTAAAGATAAGTGAAGTAACGTGACCGGTGATCGTACCTTCTTCTGGTGCAACAAGATCAATATCTTCTGGGCGAATCACAACATCTACAGGCTTGTTTGTACCAAAACCAGTATCTACACATGGGAAATTGCTTCCTAGGATATTCACGACTTTATCTTCAACCATAATAGCTGGA
>CAZAKD010000234.1:0-3141 GCA_964485435.1 uncultured Lachnospiraceae bacterium | reverse complement strand
ATACTTCGTACTCATGAAGATAAGATTTGTTTGGGGTTGAATCCAGTGCAACCATACGACTTCCATAGTTTTTATTAATTTTCTTAACACTATCTCTAAGAATTTCTTCTGTATTAGGTTTCTTTATTCCAAATATAGCAAATACAATGCCACAAATCATAAATACAATCAGAATAACAATGCCACCTATATATTTTGCATCTATGTCTATCTCATGCGTTACACTCTCAGTGATTTGATCTGCATTATCTTCAATTTCTTGTTTAGTAATCTGTATTAGGTTCTCCTGAAGTGGAATATTTAGATTAATATCAATCGGTGTTTCCAATACTCCATGGGGCGTAGTGGCAGTAATATTGCCTAACATACCAATCACTACCTCGGTAGATATATTTACTCCTGTCAATTTATTCGCTTTTTTCGCAATAGTATCATATTCTTTTAACTTAATATTAATACTCTTTTTTTCTTCTAGACTATCTGTCTCCTTATGTATGAACTGTTCTGTAGTCAATGGTATATCTTTTTCCCAATAATCTATTCTAGAATCATTACTAGTAGAATAACCTACAACTTTGGCATGCAAAGTGTATTGCATGTCCAATTTAGCAGCATTGCTTCCTTGAAACTGAGTAATATAGTTGACTGTAATATGATCCAGAATATTCTTAATATATACGCCACCTTCCTCTTGAACCAATACATCAAATAAGTCATTTTCTTTTAGATGTACTTCATAAGATACACCCTGATGAAAATTGTACTTATAATGAACTAACTCTTCTGTCTTGGTTTTAGGAGTATTCAGCAAGTATATTATTCCTATTATACTTAGTATAATACCAACAAGTAAACTCCCTATAATTATTAGCTTTTTCTTCTTTCTCATTCTTATCATCTCTCACACCCCACGTACCTATTCAATATTCTTCATAAGAATAAGCGGATATCTTTTTCATATAAAGGTATCCGCTTAAAATATTACTAACTAACTATATCCTATCTTTCATTATATTGATCCCACACTAAGCCCATGTTAACTGTTGCGGTTGTTTTCTGTGTATTAGCATCTGTATTGTTATTTGGATTATTTAATGCTGCACTACCTGTTGTATATATTCCTGCTGCATCTGGATCCATACCAATAGTTACTGCAAAACTCATCTTACTATCCTTAGTAAGATATAAAAGACTGCTTAATTGATCGGAAACTGTTACATCTTTTAGAGCAGAAAGACGTACAAATGTTGTACCATCAATCTTAAAGGTTGCGCCTTCAGGTAAGTCAATACTAACATCTTTGGTAACAGACTTTGTATTGTCTAAATGATACCAAGTGCCTAAGAATTTGAAATGGCCAGGCAATGCACAGTTTTTTCCATTGCTCTTACATTCTTTAATATCGCAATGACCTGTTTCTGAAAAAGAAGCATCTGCATCCAGTGCTATTCCAATCATATCTTTTGTCATTTGATTAGATCCACTAACTGACATGTTTATTTTTCCTAATTTGGCAGCAACAGTGCCTGCATTAGCTACAGATGTTTCAAACATTTCATAATGGCCAGGATATAAATTTGTGATGTTAAAAGATACATTATCTTTATTCACAACTGTTGCACTGCTACCTGTAGTGTGGTAAGCACCTTCCTCAGGTTTTCTCGAATTAAGTGCCTCAAAGTTATTTCCTAAAGTTCTTGCTTCCGAAAAATTAACTTCTAAAACACCTGTTTCTGCTGTTGCATTCACACTAATTAGGTCTGTCCAATAGGCAAAGCCTGTACCCATAAGTAATGTTGCGCATGTGAGAACACATGCAATAATTCTCTTTTTCATGAATATTCCTCCAATGTTTTAATTTTAATCACATGTAAGATTATAGCCAACTAAAACTCATATGGCATTGCACTTATGGATAAAATTCCCGTAACTTTCGTAGCATAATTTCTACTACTTTGGTAGTAGTTCATTTTAGTTCTCCACATCATCTCTATTTCTCATTTGACTAGACTTGAGCCAGTATGTGGGATACCCTATCTTAGGAATATCCATCACATATCTTCCTTTCACTTCCTGAGGAAGAACCAACCTTATGTCTTCTATAGAATTATTGTCCCCTTTTGTTTGAAATTGATAATTTCCGTTCTTATCATATACAACATCTACTATACGATGGGTAATCACAATATCATCTCTTTGAAAGTATATGATGTCTCCAGCTTGTAATGCTTGTATCTCTTCTTCCGAATAAAATTGCTTTACAATAATAACATCTCCTGGATATATTAAAGGTTCCATGCTTCCTGTCATAATTACGGATGGAAACACAGGAAAAACACCTACAATAAACCATATTAATACTACAGAACTACCCAAGATACAGATCCATGAGATTGTATCTTTTCGATTCTGTTTTATATTGATTCTCTCTATGTATTCTGGGTTGTATTTATTATGAACAAACATAGTCTGGACAGTGGGTACTAACAGTCCAATAACACCTTGGGCCAGCCAATCTAAGATAGGTAGTACAGGAATAAACCAGTGAAATATAAGTAACAAACCACCGTAGCATATAGATGCTAATGAACCTCCGTATAAGGCTAAATAGGTCAATAGGATTTGTTTACTAATCTCTGGCAGCAGATCTTTGGCAATATATATTGTTAATTCCTCCATATTACTAACTACTGAAAGTTTAGAAAGATTCATAGCTATAAATGTAGTAGCCACAACAACTAAAATAAATACGAGAGAGTTCTTAGGCCTACAATATGAATTGAGAATATATGCTCTAACAATCTCCATAGCAACAAAAGGTACTATCACTGTAAGAAAGTTTAACCAGATTCCTTTTGGGGATATGTCGTAAGGGCTTTTCCCAATATCATAAATCAGGAATCCAATAAAATATTGGATTCCTACTAGCATCATTGCATATATCATAGCATCAAAATATATATGCTCCTGTTTCCTCATAGAAATAATAGGGTGTATTTTAGGCATGGCTACAATGCATGCCCATATTACTCCAATCCAAAGTACGGGGAACATATAATACTTCCACTGATATGTTGTTACCCACGTAAATATATTAGGTAACTTCATCATCGTTATTATAATGCAAATTACAATACTTAA
>CAZAKD010000233.1:2848-3163 GCA_964485435.1 uncultured Lachnospiraceae bacterium | reverse complement strand
CCTGCCCATTTTACAAATGGTCTTCCCTTAATCATTTATTACTACCTCCATATATTTGATATGGATATTATATATCACCTAATATGACACCTGTATGTCATATTATAAATAATTATCTAAAATCTTTTGTAATTCTTCTTTGACTTTATTTCGTATATCTAATGGCTCTAATACCTCACAGTTGCTACCAAAAGAAGCTATATATGAGAACAACCATTCTCCCACAGGATAAATTGTGTCGATAATAAAACTACCATCAGGCTCTCTGGTATAATGATCAAACTCATCATAAACACGAAAAGCCATATTTGAGGA
>CAZAKD010000233.1:0-2838 GCA_964485435.1 uncultured Lachnospiraceae bacterium | reverse complement strand
GTTTGCTTTTTATTTCTTTATAATGTTTTTGGTTAATATATTGTTCATTAAACATATTGTCGTCCTTAAATATAGGACTCGTAACTATTCGGTCAAATCTTTTCTCGGTTATCACAATATCTTTAATGCGACTTAATTTAAAGAAACGATAATCCTGTCTAAGAATGCAAAAAGTATATAAATAACGCGACATACCTTTAAAGCAAAGTTTCAATGGCTCAACCTCTCTTGTAGTTCTTTCACCCTTTCCACTTGAATAGGTAAAATTAATTATCCTTTTTGACAAAATTGCTGACTTAATTTTATGAAAGGTTTCAGATTCTTCCTCTGAATTGTACCATGATGAGAAATCCACCTCAATCCAGTCAGAATTATTTCCTCCAAATAGGCTACTTAGCTTTTTTAATGCAGAATCTGTTTTATTAAAATTAATTGCATCAACAGCTTTCATGGACGATAAAACATCCGTTTTTTCATCCTCAGTCAATACAACTTTGTTTAGCACAAAGTCCTCGAGTATTGATATTCCGCCGCCTTTTCCCTTGGTCATATAGATAGGAATTCCAGCTGATGATAGAGTTTCAACGTCACGATAGATTGTTCTTGAAGATACTTCAAATCGTTCTGCAAGTTCCCTTGCAGTGATAGTCTTTTTATCAATGAGTATATATATTATCTCGAACATTCGATTAATTTGCATCTAATCACCTCTATTAACTCTATTCTTCTCCAAGAAAATAATCTAATAATTCCTTATATCTATCCTGTGCAGAGTAGCACGCATCTATTAAATACCCTTTTTCTTCTAAAAACCTCTTTAATCCTCTGTAGTAGAATGATTTATGCTGTTCATCAATAATAAATGGTACGATTCCATGTTTCAGGCACTCTTTAAAAATAATCATTCGTCCAACTCTTCCATTTCCATCTTGAAATGGATGAATGGATTCGAAGTTATAATGGAACTCTATTATATCCTCAAATGTCACCTTAGATATTTGATTATAATTAATCAGCAATTTGGCCATTTCACCTTTTACTTTTGAAGGTGAAACTGTTTTTTTATCACCAATCATATTAGGCTTCTTCTTATAATCACCTACATTAAACCAGTCTTTTCTACCATCTGATGTGTTATTTTTTAATATTTTATGAAACTCTTTAATGGTATCTTCCGACAGCCCTTGATTCGCTATTTCTATCATATAGTCAAAACAATGAAAATGATTGATTGTTTCTATAATGTCATCAACGGAGGCTGTTTCTTTCTCCGTTGCAATTGTATTCGTTTCGTAAATATATCTAGTCTGATCTTCTGATAATCTGCTACCTTCAATACGATTGGAGTTATATGCCAACTTAATTTGCGTTTGATGATATAAACCACCTTTTAATTTCATCTCTTTCTCTTCTCTAAGCATATTAAGTAGTGGAGTATCAATATGATTGCTCATCTCCATAATATCTCCTGGTTGGCAGTTCAGCGCTATACATATGTCATCAATAATTTTAATTGAAACATTCTCATTTTTTGAAAGTTTAGCCATTGTAGTAGAAGACATTCCAATGTGTTTCTGTAACTCTGTTTTTGATATATTTCTTTCCGAAAGTAGTTGAAATAGCTTCGTATATTGAATTGGCATTTTATCACCTTCCTTTATATTAGTATACCATATTTCTTTATAAATATAAAGGTTTCTGAAACTTCTTTATTATTGTAAAGATTTCGCTACTGTCTAAATACTAAACAAAACCGCATACCGTCTTCTGTTCTTTCTACAAAAATTTCTCCATCCATCTTTTGCATTATTTGTTTACAGATGTAGAGCCCAAGCCCATTTCCTTCTTTTGCTTTAGAATTAATTCCTCTAAAAAAACTATCAAATAAATGAGCAAACTCTCTATCTTCAACTGAAATCCCGGAATTATAAATTGTGATAACCTGACAATAGTCTTCTTCATAGAAATCAATAACGACCCTCTTACCATCTCCATATTTCAGTGCATTCTCAAGAAGATTATCCATAACTTCTACTGCTCTATCTAAGTCTCCTTTTAGTAGTCGATTATCATACTCTTTCATTATAAAATCTGTTCTATTCATTCCGAACTTTTCTGCGTAGGTGTTTAAGATATGATTCATATAATCTTGAATATAAAATTCACCATCCCGAACTTCAATAGATACAATATCTTCGCTAGATGCTTCTACAATTTGTTTCACAAAATTCTCAATTTCTTTTGCATGAGCCTCAATTTTTCGTGCTGCATTAAGCTTTTGTGTTATATCCGGAAGTATATCCTCATATAGACTTTTCGCATAAAGTTTGATGGCACTCAAGGGAATCTTGATATCATGAGAAATAGATAAGAGCAGAAGCTTCTTCTCCTTCTGTAGTTTCAGTTCCTTATTCTTTGAACTTTTCAAGGTGTCTCTCAACATAGACACTCCCCATATGAATTTACCAAAGTAACGCTCCTTATTCTCTAAGATTTCTTCATTTAGATGGCCTTTGGATAGCTCATATGGCATATTACTCAATGTTTGAAAAGGTGTCAATATTTTAGATTTAATATATAGTAATGTTATGAGAATTGCCAGGAAAGCTAATAGAAGGATCGTCTCCATATAGATAAGATAACTTTTCGTATCAGATTTTAATATATAATCAAAACACAAATACCCCTTTAATTTTCCTTGAATAAAAAGGGGTTCTACACTGGAATAGTATCCATTTCTATTTTGAAAAAAATCCTTTATGGCTGCTTCTTCTTTCATAGGAAGATAACTTTCTATAACATCTTCTCCCTCACCAATTAGGGATACGGTAAAATAAT
>CAZAKD010000232.1:2278-3163 GCA_964485435.1 uncultured Lachnospiraceae bacterium | reverse complement strand
CTATTATAATGATTTTGATTATGATCAGATCCAATCTGTAATAGATGATGTTATACCAAGTGAGGAAGAATTTGAATTTGAAACTTATGTAGAAGATTTAATGTCAGGAAAAGAAGTATTTTCGCTAGAGATGATTGGAGTAAAAATAAAAGACACAATTGTAACTCAGGTAAAAAGTGATTTTTCAATTTTGATGAAACTGCTATCAGTAGTTATCGTTGCTGCCTTATTTTCAAACTTTTCTAATGCATTCAAGAATAATCAGGTATCTGAGACAAGCTTCTATATTACATATTTATTGCTTTTTTCTGTTTTAACAAGTAGCTTTATTGCAGTTACAAAACTATCCAGCGAAACTTTGTCGAAACTTTTAGAATTTATGAAAGCACTAGTTCCAACTTATTTCTTAGCAATTAGTTTCACCTCAGGACCTAAGTCATCTTTAGTGTACTATGAAGCCACCCTTATGCTAATTACATTTGCAGACGCTTTATTAATTAATATTATCCTTCCAATGATAAATATATATATGATTCTAATATTAGTGAACAATATATCTAAAGAGGATTATCTGTCAAAGTTCACAGAGTTACTGTCTACTTTGATTCGTTGGTCATTAAAATCACTATTAGGAATTGTAATAGGATTCAATGGAATACAGGGACTTATTCTTCCAGTTGTTGACTCGGTGAAAAAAAATCTACTAGTAAAAGCATCAGGATCTATTCCAGGTGTAGGTGGTGCCTTGGAAACAGTGACAAAAACAATATATAGTACAGGAATATTGGTAAAGAATGCAATTGGTGTAACAGGGTTAATCCTTATTGTATTGATTGTTGCAGTACCTCTCATTAAATTAGCAACGTATACAATAATATATAAATT
>CAZAKD010000232.1:0-2266 GCA_964485435.1 uncultured Lachnospiraceae bacterium | reverse complement strand
GGGTAACCCAAGCGGCTAGTTTGCTTCTATATACAGTTATGATTGGAGCAATATTATTTTTTATAACGATTGCTATTATTACTACATCTACAAGTATAGGTCTAGGAGGATAGGAAGATGAGTTTTTTATACGATACGGTTAAAACAATCGTGTTTTATCTAATTCTTGTGGCTATTGTGATGAATCTATTAGGTACGAGTAGTTATAAGAAATATGTTGCTATGTTTACAGGAATGCTCTTAATATATATTATGATATCTCCACTCATGAAGGTGTTTAATCTAGCTACTACTATGGATTATCGTACAAATGAGATCTATTACAAAACTGATGTTAAAGAATTCAGTATGGATATTAGTGAAGGAGAAGAAGAACAGAGGAAATATATATTAGAAGAATATAAGAAGAAGATTACTGATCAGATTAGCCTTCATGTAGTAGGCAAGAATCTCAGTATTGTACAATGTAACATAGAGATTCAGGAGGATCAGAGTCAATCGGATTATGGTACTGTCACGAATGTAAATCTCAAGCTGAGAGAAATAAGAGAAGGACAGATGGATAGAGAGGAAAGTTTGATTGAAAAGATTGTAATAGACCCAATTATAATTGAGGAGAATAGCTCGCAATCTGATTCAGAACAGATATCGCTCCCATCTGTAAAGGAGATAGAGTTACAAAAAGAACTGGCCATTATATATCAGATAGATCAAGATGCAGTTCAAGTAGTCATAGGTTAATATAGATTCATTCATAAGGGGTTGAATTGTATGGAAGAAAAAGAAAAAGGAAATAAAAAAGAAAAAAAGAAACTTAATATAAAGGAAATTGGTATTGAGAGATTGGTTATTATGCTTTTGGCTGGAATATTTATTGTGATTTTATCTGTTCCTGGTCTATTCTCTAGTTCTTCAAATCAGAAGAAAGGGAGTTCGAATAATAATGGTAGTAATCCAATTGTTAATCAGCAGGTGCAAGATACAGATGAAGCCACGAATTATACCGATCAACTTGAGAAAAGGTTAACACAGGTATTAAAAAAAGTAGAAGGACTCGGAGAAGTAGAAGTAATGATTACATTAAAGGCCTCAAAAGAATTAGTTCCACTGAAAGATTCTCCCTATTCCCAAGACGCTGTAAATGAAGTGGATGGGGATGGAGGGAGTCGAATATCAAGTAAAGTAACTAATAATGAGGAATCAGTGTTAATTAATTCAGAGGAAGGTGATAATGTACCCTATATCATAAAAGAAATTGAGCCTACCATTGAAGGAGTTGTAGTAATTGCCCATGGAGGAAAGGATCCTGTGATTGTAGCAGAAATTATCGATGCAGTTGAGGTATTATTTGATGTACCACCACATAAAATAAAAGTAATGAAGATGAATTCTAGATAGGAGGCAGACATGAAGAATATATTTCGAAAAAATCAAGTAATTATCACTGCCCTAGCAATTATGATTGTAGTAGCGGGGTATCTAACATTCACTCAAGAGAATATAGGTGATGAACAAGCGAAGAAAAATGAAAGTGCTAATAATCTTTTCTCTGACGTAGAGGATGGTACATATGAAGTAATGGCAGATGGAACTATTTTAGATCTATCTGAGGAAGATATTCAAGATGATGTAGCGCAAGAAGTGACATCAGATGAAGTTGCAGAGAATCAAACAGAAGTTAAGGACAACGAGAAGGGTGAAAAAGATGTAGAAGAAACGGATGAAAGTAAAGTTGCAGAAGTAGATGAAGAAGAGGTTCCAGGAGAAGCTGTTTTAGCAAGTACAACAATTAAACAGGCATATTTCTCTACAGTACGTATTGAACGTGAACAGTATCGTTCAAAGAATAAGGAGATATATCTAGATATTATTAATAGTGATAAATTAAGTGAAGAGCAGAAAAAAGATGCATTGAATAAAATGATTGAGTTAACAACTATATCTGAAAAGGAAAATGCAGCAGAGATATTATTAGGTGCTCAAGGATATGAGAATGTTATCGTTAGTATTATTGAGGATAAAGTAAATGTAGTTGTAAAAGATGATGGTTTAACAGGGCAACAGATTGCACAGATTGAAGATGCTGTAAAATCTACTACAGGAGTAAAGGCCGACAAACTAGTAATAAAACCAGTCAAGGTTGAATAGTATTCGCTAGGGAAGTATACTAATATGATTTCAACAAATGATTTATGAAGGCGGAGCCGCTTTCGCTTAGTTGCATTGCGTAATGGTACTAAGGCTCTAAAGGACAGAGCCTAAGTGC
>CAZAKD010000231.1:0-3209 GCA_964485435.1 uncultured Lachnospiraceae bacterium | reverse complement strand
TGAAGATATAAATATCCTAGTATTTGATACAGAGGTTTATTCTAATACTGGTGGTCAATCTTCAAAAGCTACTCCAACAGGTGCAATTGCACAATTTGCAGCTGGTGGTAAAGAGGTTAAGAAGAAAGATCTTGCAGCAATTGCTATGAGCTATGGCTATGTATATGTTGCACAGATTTCTCAAGGTGCTGATTATAACCAATGTGTGAAAGCATTAGTAGAAGCAGAAAACTATCCAGGCCCATCAATTGTTATCGCTTATGCTCCATGTATCAACCATGGAATTAAGGGCGGATTGAAGGGTGCTCAAACAGAAGAGAAGAAAGCAGTTCAATCTGGTTACTGGCATTTATTCAGATTCGATCCTCGTCTAAAAGAAGAAGGAAAGAATCCATTCCAGTTAGATAGTAAAGCACCAACATTAGACTATAAAGATTTCTTAATGAACGAAGTGCGTTACAGTTCATTACATCGTTCTAATCCAGAAAAAGCAGAAGTGTTATTTGATAAAGCAGCAAAGGATGCAGCTGACAAATACGAAAGATTAGCTAAGATGGCAGCAGAAGAATAGAATTTAAAGATATATTTCCCCCTTTACCATTGGTAGAGGGGGATTTTACATCTCATATAATATGATAATTTAAATATACTATTAGTAATCATAATAAATGGAGATAAGTCTTTGGAAAAATATTATATGATTGATGTTCGATCTTCTGATGTTAACATTCCATTTTGGAGAAAAAAAAGAGGATTCCTTTGGAGAATGTACCTATATTATATAAGCAAAAAAACACCTATACAGATTGAAAAGGTAGATTATCTAGGAGAAGAAAGCGAAAAGATTATACTTCCATTTACAAGAGAAGATATAGTCGGTTTATCTCGTGAGTATCTTCAAAAATATATGAGTAAGGTAATAGAGAAAACACAATTGGAGAAGTGTTATGTTTCTAATTCCTTTAGTAAATATTTTGAAGTGATTTTTAAAGAATATTTTTTATCATATCAGTCTATTCTGTTATATATTATGTTTAAAGATATCTTAATAAATATCTGTGGAGAGATGAGCATAGAAGAAAAAGACCTTAAAATCTTGATTATTGACTCGGAAGATAGGAGAACAGAATACATGATAGAAAGCATAGTAGATGATATAAATTATCTAACTATTATTACAAAACGACCTGAATATTTTCAAGGATATATTGACATGATATATGATACGAAAGGATTGGTAATACAATTAGAGGAAGATATTACGAAAAGTGAACTGGAAGGTAACGTGGTAATTGATTTATCAAAAGAATCCTATAGGCATCTAAGAGGCGCATTGGCTATCTTAGATATGAATCAAACAGAAAAGAAACTAAAATATTATTATTCTAGGAGAAAGAATAATAATATAATATATAATGTATTACTAGAGTCTGATGGTGAAGTCGTTGATAATCCTAAGCTGGAGTTTCTTTTAATTAGGAATCATCAAGTGATACGAGATTTTATTCGTGATAGGAGCAGGGAGAATTATGTGGTGGAACTACAAAAGCTAAAAGAGATGCTTGGATTAAATATTGAACAAGTGGTAAGGCTATAACACATAAATTGACTAACCTTGACAACAAAAAGATGATACGATATAATACATTGAATGTACAGGTATATATTTCAGAAGAATTTTTAACTGGGATAAGTTGTTTAATATTATCATATACATGATATGAGATACCATAAATATAATTTGGAGGTCGGTTTTATAATGGTGGAGAAAAAAAACATATTAACCTATGAGGGGCTAAAGCAATTAGAAGAAGAATTACAAGATTTAAAAATAAATAAGCGTAAAGAAGTAGCAGCTAAGATTAAAGAAGCAAGAGAGCAAGGGGATCTATCTGAGAATGCAGAATATGATGCTGCTAAAGACGAGCAAAGAGATATTGAAGCTAGAATTGAAGAGATAGATAAGATTCTAAGAAATGCAGAAGTTGTTGTAGAAGAAGATGTTGATGTGAATACAATTAACATTGGATGTAGAGTTAAGATTATGGATCTGGAATTTGATGATATTCTTGATTATAAGATAGTAGGTTCTACAGAAGCAAATAGCTTAAAAGGAAAAATATCCAATGAATCACCAGTAGGTAAGAAATTAATTGGTTCTAAGATTGGCGAAGTAATTGAAGTAGAAACTCAGGCAGGTGTGCTAAGATATAAAATACTAGAGATACAAAAGTCTAACTAGACAGTTAGATACATATAAAGGAGAGAGCGAAGTTGGCGCAAGAGAATAAGCAAGTAGAACAAGATATAAATGAACTATTAAAGGTAAGGAGAACCAAATTAGCGGAACTCCAAGAAGGCGGTAATGATCCATTTCAGATTATGAAATATGATGCATCTCACCATACAGCTGATGTTGTTTCTAATTTTAATGAGTTAGAAGGCAAGGAAGTAAGCATAGCAGGACGTATTATGTCCAAGAGAGTTATGGGTAAAGCTTCATTTATTAATATTATGGATGTAAAGGGAAATATTCAATCTTACGTTAGAAAAGATGAGATTGGTGAAGAACCATATACTGCTTTCAAGAAATATGATCTTGGTGATATCATTGGAATCAAGGGAACAGTATTCAGAACTAAGACAGATGAAATCTCTATCAAGGCTTCTGATGTCGTTTTATTATCTAAGAGTCTTCAGATATTACCTGAGAAGTTCCACGGTCTTAAGGATACAGACATTCGCTACCGTCAGAGATACATTGACTTAATTGTTAATCCAGAGGTAAGAGATACCTTTATCAAGAGATCTCTTATTATTAGAGAAGTTCGTAATTATCTAGATAGCAATAGTTTCATAGAAGTAGAGACTCCTGTTTTAGTTCCTAATGCAGGTGGTGCTGCAGCTAAACCTTTCAACACTCACCATAATTCATTAGATGAAGATCTTCATCTAAGAATATCATTAGAGCTATATCTTAAGAGACTAATCGTTGGTGGTTTAGAGAGAGTATACGAGATTGGAAGAGTATTCCGTAATGAAGGATTGTCTGTACGTCATAATCCAGAGTTTACTTTGCTTGAACTATATCAAGCATATACAGATTACTACGGTATGATGGATCTTGCAGAAGATCTAATCAGAACAGTTGCTCAGAAGGTTCTTGGAACTACTACAAGGAATGTGAGAGGAAGGGAATAGAACTCAAT
>CAZAKD010000230.1:0-3212 GCA_964485435.1 uncultured Lachnospiraceae bacterium | reverse complement strand
TGTGAGAAAGTGGCGTATGAATATGGCAATCAAGAGCTTGATCAAGAACATTTTCTATATAGTTTACTGACTATTGAAGACAGCCTTATTGGAAAATTAGTGTCAAAGATGGATAAAAACCTAGATGTTTTTATTGCTCAAGTAGAAGGTTTATTGAAGAAAAAGCCTAAAGTATCTGGCGGGCAACTTCGTATGAGTAATGACTTGAATAAAGTCCTAATACATGCTGAAGATGAGGCAAAGCAGATGGGCGATGAATACGTGTCTGTAGAGCATCTTTTCTTAAGCATAATAAAACAACCAAATAGAGAAGTAAGAGATTTATTTAATGCATTTGGAATCACAAAAGAGGAATTCTTGCAGGCTTTATCTACTGTAAGAGGGAATCAAAGGGTTACTAGTGATAATCCAGAAGCGACTTATGATACATTAGAGAAGTATGGATATGATCTGGTAGAACGTGCAAAAGCAGGGAAGTTAGATCCTGTAATTGGAAGAGATGCTGAGATTCGTAATGTTATTCGAATTCTGTCTAGAAAGACTAAGAATAATCCAGTATTAATCGGTGAACCGGGTGTTGGAAAAACAGCTGCAGTAGAAGGCCTGGCTCATAGAATTGTAAGAGGTGATATTCCAGATGGATTGAAGAATAAGAAGCTATTTGCATTAGATATGGGAGCGTTAGTTGCTGGCGCCAAGTATCGAGGAGAATTTGAAGAACGTCTTAAAGCGGTCTTAGAAGAGGTAAAACAAAGTGATGGTCAGATTATTTTATTTATAGATGAACTTCATACAATTGTAGGTGCTGGTAAGACAGAAGGCTCAATGGATGCAGGAAATATGTTAAAGCCAATGCTTGCACGAGGAGAACTACACTGTATCGGAGCTACAACTTTGAATGAATATCGATTATATATTGAGAAGGATGCAGCTCTAGAGAGACGTTTTCAACCTGTCATGGTGGATGAGCCAACCGTAGAAGATACAATATCAATATTAAGAGGACTAAAAGAAAGATACGAAGTATTTCATGGTGTAAAAATTACAGATGGGGCCTTGGTATCCGCTGCGAATCTATCTAATCGTTATATATCTGATCGTTTTCTTCCTGATAAGGCTATAGATCTAGTAGATGAGGCTTGTGCATTGATAAAGACGGAACTAGATTCTATGCCAACGGAGTTAGATGATGTTCAAAGAAAAATTATGCAACTTGAGATAGAGGAAGCAGCGCTTAAAAAAGAAACAGATAAATTGAGCCAAGATCGCCTTAATGTGATACAAAAAGAGTTAGCAGAATTGAGAGATGATTTTGCCAATGCCAAAGCGATATGGGACACTGAGAAGGCATCTGTTGAAAAGGTACAAAAGCTAAAAGAAGAGATTGAAAATATTAATAATGAGATTCAAGTTGCTCAACGCAACTATGATTTAAATAAGGCAGCAGAACTTCAATATGGAAAACTTCCAGCTCTAAAAAAACAACTAGAATTAGAAGAGGAAAAAGTAAAATCTGAAGACAGAACCTTGGTACATGAAAGTGTAACAGAAGAAGAGATCGCTAAGATTATCTCAAGATGGACGGGAATACCAGTTACAAAACTCACAGAAAGCGAGAGGAACAAAACACTTTCTTTAGATAAAGAACTTCATAAAAGGGTGGTTGGACAAGAAGAAGGAGTTACAAAGGTAACAGAAGCAATTCTAAGATCTAAGGCAGGAATCAAAGATCCATCTAAGCCAATTGGTTCTTTCCTTTTTGTTGGACCAACAGGTGTAGGTAAGACAGAGCTTGCAAAAGCCTTGGCTGCAAGTTTGTTTGACAACGAACAGAATATGGTTCGTATTGATATGAGCGAATATATGGAGAAGCATTCTGTTTCTAGATTAATTGGTGCACCTCCAGGATATGTGGGCTATGAAGAAGGTGGTCAACTTACAGAGGCAGTTCGTAGAAAACCATATTCAGTAGTATTATTTGATGAGGTTGAAAAGGCACATGGAGATGTATTTAATGTATTATTGCAAGTACTAGATGATGGAAGAATCACTGACTCCCAAGGAAGAACTGTTGATTTTAAGAACACAGTTTTGATTATGACCTCAAATATAGGTTCTAGCTACTTGTTAGATGGAATAGATGAAGATGGAGAGATTAGTAGTGATAGTGAGAACCTTGTTATGGAATCATTGCGACAACATTTTCGTCCTGAGTTTATTAATCGTTTAGATGAAATTATATTATTTAAACCATTATCCAAAGATAATATACAAGATATTATTCAGTTATTGATTGAAGACTTAAATAAGCGTATTGAGGATAAAGAACTTACCATAGAATTATCTCAAGTTGCCAAGCAACATATAGTTGAGCAAGCTTACGATCCAGTTTATGGTGCCAGGCCACTAAAGAGATATCTACAGAAGAATGTGGAAACCTTGGTTGCGCGCCTCATTTTAAGTGATTCTATAGGGGCTGGGGATACGATATTGATAGACGTAAACAACGGAATACTAGTGGCTAAGTGACGCTTTGCTTGAGATTGGGGACGGTACCTAACGTGTTAGGTACCGTCCCCGTTACATAGAAAAGTATTCGTTTAACAGGTCGATTACGTTGTCATAATTGTTAGTATGAATGAAAGGTTTGTTATTAGGTAATATTCTTGGCAATGGATTATATTGTGAGTCTACAAAGGATTCAAAACAATCGTTATCCTGTAGAGACTCAATGAAGGCATTGCTTGGAGATGTGATTGTAATTTTGGCTTTATCTGTAGTAATATCGATTACGTTTTCTTTATTTTGAGGGATAACTAAGAAAGGAATCCCTTCAGAGATTAACTTATTAACTAATTCTTTAAACATATAATTTCCCCTTTTTCGTTTGATGTAAGCGTACGGCATATACAAGATATTTTATTCTGAATATTTAGATTTAGAACTAAAATTATATAAGTTGTACAATTAAGTATAAAAGGAAAAATATGGACCATACTTTATATATAATTACATATAGGTATGGAGGGAATCGTATGAAGTTCATAGATAATAGTATTGTACATAATCGTGAAAAGGTAAATTTTTTAGAAAGAATTAATTTAAGTTGGGTTATTACTGTATGTCTTCTTTATGTTGGAATATGGTTATTGATCTGGTATAGTCATATAGATATTAGCAAAGGTAATGCTCTTCAAGAGGGGATAGCTGAT
>CAZAKD010000229.1:0-3232 GCA_964485435.1 uncultured Lachnospiraceae bacterium | reverse complement strand
TGGTGCTTTCTGTGGAATGGAAGCAGAGGAAAGAGGGCAAGGGGAAGCAATTGCTAGAAATCTATATGAGATGTCTTCCTTAAAGACACCTATTCTATCTATTGTAATTGGTGAAGGCGGAAGTGGTGGCGCATTGGCGTTGGCAGTAGCCGACGAAGTATGGATGCTTGAGAATTCAACCTATTCTATCCTTTCCCCAGAAGGATTTGCCTCAATATTATGGAAAGACAGTAAGAGAAGTGAAGAAGCTGCAGAGATTATGAAGATCACTTCTAAAGATCTGAAGAAAATAGGAATTATTGAAAAAATTATTCATGAAGAAGAGCCAGTGTGTATTGATAACATAGAGACTGTCTCTAAAGAGATGCGAGAAGGAATTATAACTTTTTGTAATCGGTATAAAGCAAAAGAAATCGATGAATTAGTAGAAGAACGTTATAACCGTTTTCGTAAGATGTAGATAGGAGTGAGATATATGACATTAAAACCATTAACAATTGGTAATCTATCAGCGAGAATTCCTATTATACAAGGCGGAATGGGTGTAGGGATTAGCCTGAGTTCTTTGGCAGGAGCAGTTGCTGCTGAAGGAGGAATAGGTGTTATCTCTACAGCGCAGATTGGATTCTTAGAAGAAGATTTTGATAGGAAGCCACTTGAGGCCAATCTAAGAGCCATTGGAAAACATATTAAGAAAGCCAGAGAGATTGCACCTAAGGGTATCATCGGTGTGAATATTATGGTTGCTACAAAGAATTATGGAAAATATGTAAAAGAAGCAGTGGAACATGGAATTGATCTAATTATATCTGGTGCAGGATTACCACTAGATTTACCAGCACTAGCTGGAAAAACAAAGACAAAATTAGTACCTATTGTATCTTCAGTAAAAGCTGCTAATATTATTCTAAAGATGTGGGATAGAAAACATGGTGTCTGCCCAGATGCTATTATTGTGGAAGGTCCTAAGGCTGGTGGTCATCTAGGTTTTCATCTAGATCAACTAGAGCAGCTAGATAATTATGATTTTGATGAAGAGATTAAAGGAATCATAGAATTATCAAAAGAATGGGAAAGTAAGAAAGAATGCTCTATTCCTATTATTGTGGCTGGTGGAATAAGTACAAGAGAAGATATCGATCATTATATGTCTATGGGTGCTGCTGGAGTTCAAATAGGAACAAAATTTGTTCCTACCCATGAATGTGATGCACATATCAATTATAAGAATGCTTATATCAATGCAAATAAAGAGGATATTATGATTGTTAAAAGTCCTGTTGGTATGCCTGGTCGAGCAATTAGAAATAAGTTTATGAAACGTGCTTCCTTTGAGAAGATACCAGTGACAGCTTGTCATTCTTGTCTAGAACACTGTAATATGCGAGATATACCTTATTGCATTACAGATGCGCTACTCAATGCTGCTAAAGGTAATGTAGATGATGCGTTGCTGTTTTGTGGTGCTAATGCTTATCAAGAGACTTCTATTCGGACTGTAAAGGAAGTAATAGAAGAGTTAGTAAAGGAATAAGTAATCGAGATAGGGTGTGTTAACCTCCCGGAAGGGAGGTGGTGCATATGAACTATGTTACATATAGTGATTTATTTGCTTTTGTATTGGTAATCATTGCACTGCTTACCTATTTAAATAATAGGGATAATAAGCACAAAAAAAACTGCCCCTTGACTTAGCCGGTCCTGCGGGCAGTTAATCTGCACTAGGAGGTTAACCACTTTGTGGTCGGTTACTCCTTTTCATCTATATAACTCTTCTATTTGATTATAGAATCCTGGATAGGATATATTTACACAATCTGCATCTATAATATGAGTTTCACCTTGTGCCATGATGCCAGCAATAGCAAAGGACATAGCAATACGATGATCCATTTTACTGTCTATGATAGCACCTTGAAGTTGTTCAACACCATGAATAATCATACCATCTTCCGTGCCTGTTATATTGGCACCCATTAGAGAAAGATGATGAACCATAACATCAATACGGTTAGATTCTTTTACTTTAAGTTCGCTTGCATCTTTGATAATGGTTTCTCCATCTGCATATGCTGCAAGAATTGCAATGATTGGTATCTCATCAATTAGAGTCGGGATAATACTACCCTCAATGGTGATACCTTTTAGCGGGCTTGTACGAACAAGAATATCTGCCACAGGTTCGTGACCATTTTGTCTTATGTTTTCTAAAGTAATATCTCCGCCCATATCCTTACATACTTGAATAATTCCTGCTCTAGTTGGGTTAATACCAACATTTCTAATCATAATCTCAGAATTAGGAACTAATAGGCCTGCTGCAATGAAATACGCTGCGGATGAGATATCTCCAGGTACTTCAATATCACAAGAATATATCTCAGTTACAGGACTAACGGTAGCTGTTGTACCTACGGTTTGAATCGGAATACCAAATTGTTGAAACATTAATTCTGTATGGTTTCTAGATATATAAGGTTCTGTAACATGGGTTTGTCCATTGGCGTATAAACCTGCAAGGAGAATAGAAGATTTTACTTGAGCAGAGGAAACAGGTGACTTGTAATGGATTCCTGTAAGCTTACTACCAGTAATTCTAAGTGGAGCACAACCATTGTCACGGACACTATTAATCTTAGCTCCCATCAGAGTAAGAGGATCTATAATTCGCTTCATAGGACGTTTTTGAATAGAAGAATCTCCAGTGATCTCAAGTTCAAAATTAGTAGCAGATAAGATTCCTGAGATTAGTCTAATCGTAGTTCCGCTATTGCCAACGTTAAGTACACTAGTTGGCTTTTTTAAACCGTGGAGACCATTTCCTTTTACTATGATTTTATCTGAATCTTCTTCTATTTGAATTCCCATTTGCCTGAAGCATTGAATCGTAGAGATACAATCTTCGCCTTGAAGAAAGTTTGTAATCACAGAGGTTCCTTTAGCTAAAGAACCCAACATAATTGCCCTATGTGAGATTGATTTATCACCAGGAATCGTTACCTCACCTTTTAGCGAATTGATTTTATGAAATAACATATTTTAAGTTCCTCCTGTATTTTGAGACATAATGTATCGTGTTTATCTTTCGTATATAGTATAGCTATATTTACCAAGCAAATCAACAGCTTGAATGGATGCTTTCTTGTCATAGAACTCTATTCTTAACACACCATCTTGGAATTCTCGATTATGTATAATGCCAATATTTCGTATACTAATGTGATTGCTGGCA
>CAZAKD010000228.1:0-3238 GCA_964485435.1 uncultured Lachnospiraceae bacterium | reverse complement strand
TACTATGGAATTGAAAAAAGTCAAATGAGTCTTACCAAGTCCATTGATAATACTTCCAAGGGTAGTAGTTAGATATAGAAATGGACAGAGCCAGGCAAGTGTTATTAGGAATCTTCCTGCAAGTTCATTGTTGAAGATAATTGTTCCTAATGAATTTCCAAAGATTATAAAAACCCCTGTGCTGAGAATCCCTACAATTAAGCTGTATTTCAGTGAGCTTGATGCAGTGATATCAATAAATCGATCATTACTTGCAGATTGTGCTTCTGATACTGTTGGAAGCAGCATAACTGCAAAAGAATTGGTTATGGTGGAGGGAAACATAATAAATGGCATGGACATACCGATTAAGATGCCGTATATACTTAAAGCCTGGGCAGTACTAAGTCCTGATTGTTTTAACATATTAGGAATTAATACGGCTTCGAAACTTTGTAATATACTTATAAGTAGTCGATTGCTTGTTAAGGGAATGGATAACTTTAATAGATTATAGGGAATATTCTCTCTTTTAGCCATTCGCAAATAATCCATGGAGTGGTATGTAGTTCCAGGATGTTTGTTTCTAAGACTCTCAAAGAAGAAACAGAATAAGTTATAGATATTAGAGGCAATCTCTCCAAGAACTAGCCCAATGACTGCCAATTCACAAGTTAAGGCCACATCTCCTTTACCCATGATAGCAACAATTATGTATACTGATAGAATTCTTGTAATCTGCTCTAATAATTGACTTGTAGCGGGTACAGTTGCTTGTTTAATTCCATAATAATACCCGTTAATACAAGCAGTGATTCCACAGAATGGGAATACTAAAGCAAGGATTCGTAAGGAAGAAGCACTACGTGGTTCTGTTAAGAATCTTGTAGCTATGAATTCTGAATTACTAAAGAGTATAACAGAAAGCGTGAGAGCAATGGCAACAGAAAATAGTAAACCGATAGCAAGAATTTTTTTAATATTCTTGCTATTATTTTTGCCTCTTTCAGCTGCCACTAGTCTAGAGATTGAAGTCTGAAGACCAGAACCATATAAAGTGAAACAGATGCCATATACAGGGAATATCAGCTGATATACCCCCATCATCTCAGCACCCATAATCTTTGCGAGATATATTTTATAGAAGATCCCCATGAAACGAGTTGCAAATCCTGTAATTGTGAGGATTAGGGTGCCTTTTATTAATGTATTTTTGCTCATCATTTTCCGCCTATCAGATACGTTTATAGTCTAAATATATTCTAAGTTAGAGGAAATAGAATACTTTCCTCTTTACAACAACAAAGTTTTGGAGTAATATAGGAACAACTTGTTATAAGGTATTCACCTTTTAAACAAGAAAAAAAATATTATAGAGCAGAGTAGAATTGTGTGCGTTAAGTGCCAGATGAACAGGGAGTTGTCATTTGGACGAAGAGTGAAAGCTTGCGGTACAGAGTTCGCATCCCGCTGCTACATATTTAGATATCTTAGATATCTCCTTTATGTAGTACATGGAAACTACTGCAAAGGAGGTTTTTTTATGAAGAAAATGAAACAACTTTATTTAGACTCGATGTTTGAGTTTAAGCAAACAAGAACTATGGTATTCTTTGGACTAATGGCTGCCATAGGTGTGGTACTCTCTTATACAACGACCGTTGATATAGGTCCCTATATGAAGATAGGATTCACAGAATTGCCTAATCGAGTGATTGACTTTATCTTTGGGCCAATCATTGGTGGACTCTTCGGTGGAGTACTGGATACAATCAAATATATTGTTAAACCAACGGGCCCATTTATCATTGGGTTCACAATAAGTGAAGTGCTATCTGGTGTAATCTACGGTACTTTCTTGTATAAGAAACCGCTCAAAGTGTGGCGTGTAGTGGCAGCAGAACTTACCGTTAAATTATTTGTGAACTGTGTGTTGAATACGCTTTGGCTTACTATATTGTACGGAAAATCATTTTCAGTGCTTCTTCCTGCCAGAGTATTGAAAAACCTTATTATGTTGCCAATAGATAGTGTGCTAGTATTCTTTTTATTGTTATATGCTCAAAGAATCATATTGCCTTTATTCAGTGACAAAAGAACATACAAGAAATTGGATTAAAAAAAGAACATAAAAAGTTATTGACAATATAATAGCAGAATGATAAGATAATTTCAGATAACCAACTAAATTACTCGGAATTGAATTTTCCAATAAATGAGGTGTTTTCATGAAATTATCTACAAAAGGCAGATATGGACTAAAAGCAGTAATAGATATTGCTGTTAACAGTGAAACTGAAGTGGTTGCACTAAGTGGGATAGCTCAGCGTCAAAATATATCCATTAACTACCTAGAGCAGTTAATTGCCAAGCTTAAGAAAGCTGGTATTGTATTAAGTTTTCGAGGAGCTCAAGGGGGATACACCCTTGCGAAGAAACCAGAAGAGATATCTGTTGGAGATATTCTAAGGGCATTAGAAGGAGATCTAAGCCCAGTGGATTGCGCAGATGTTATTAGTGGAGGTAGCATTTGTAGTGGTTCTGATCTATGTGTTACAAAGTATGTGTGGAAACGCATAAGCGATAGTATAAACAATACAGTTGATGAAATTATGCTATCGGAATTAGTTCGAGAGAGTAAAGATGTGCTAGAACAACATGGATTAGATGGAACGCTAGAATCAATATCAACATGTAACTAATAAAATAGCTGGTTTTTTATTATTAATAATAATTTTAGGAGATGACATAATGGATAGAAAGATATATTTAGACAATGCTGCAACAACTCCAACTAGACCCGAAGTTGTAGAGGCAATGCTTCCATATTTTACTGAGAAGTTTGGTAACCCTTCTAGTGTATATGAATTAGCATCACAGAATAAAACTGTAATAGATAAGACGAGAGAGATTATCTCCAATTCTCTAGGTGCAAAACCAGAAGAGATCTACTTTACAGCAGGTGGATCTGAATCAGATAACTGGGCTTTAAAAGCTACAGTAGAAGCTTATGCTAAGAAGGGCAACCATATCATTACATCAACAATTGAACATCATGCTGTTCTACATGTATGTGAATATCTTGAAAAACATGGTGTAGAAGTAACATATGTGAATGTGGATGAGAATGGTATTATTAAGTTAGATGAATTAGAAGCTGCTATTCGTCCTGAGACTATATTAATCTCTGTTATGTTTGCCAATAATGAGATTGGAACAATTCAACCTATCAAAGAGATTGGGCAGATTGCTAAGAAAC
>CAZAKD010000227.1:0-3265 GCA_964485435.1 uncultured Lachnospiraceae bacterium | reverse complement strand
ACTACTAGAATTGCACCTTCACAAGCAGCCAAGCTTCTCGATACCTCATAATTAAAATCCACATGTCCAGGAGTATCAATTAGGTTAAATATATACTCTTGTCCGTCTTTTGCTTTATAGACAGTACGAACTGTCTGTGCTTTAATTGTAATTCCTCTTTCTCTTTCTAGATCCATATTATCAAGGACTTGTGCTTGCATCTCTCGACTAGTTAAAAGCCCTGTCTGTTCTATAATTCTATCCGCTAATGTAGACTTACCATGATCAATATGCGCTATAATACAAAAATTTCTTATCTTACTTTGGTCTATCGTTGCCAATGTGTATTCCTCCTATAGTAATTCCAATTCACTGATTGGTATTATATCATACCATAATTAGGGATACAAGATTTTTTACTTTCCTTCTAAAACTTCACTTAATATACTTGCAAGTGGTTCCATGGCATTTTTAGCCTCAGACACTGTACTATTTCGACTCAAACCATTAAAAAACATTAACCTCGCAGTTTTTTTACCATTAATGTTCGTTACAAGCTTTGTATTATCTAACACTCCATCCCTATGGAGATCTATAACTACCTCAATGGATGGATTCTTATCTAAGATTTCTGTAATCCCTGTTAAAGCAAAATTATAAGCTTTGTTTCTGTCTGAGCCTTCCAGAGTTTCATACGGGGTTGTATCATGAATAACATTATACCCATATTCTTCTCTTAATATCTTAGCGAGATGCTCTCCCACTCCAACTATTGTATCTGCAGCTTCTCCCTCTCTACTATCACTAAAAGCTTCTAGAGTATGAGTATGATAGATTAAAATCTGTGGCTTCTCATTTGATGCCTTTAATGACATATCTTTACTTAACAATGTTTTCGGATTAAACAATGCTTTTGTTGCTTTTGTTTCTGCACTTACAATATAAAAGTTTTTTACAAAAAAATCATAATCATAATCTTTACGTAATCTTTCAATAATCTTTTGATTCGATTTTAGAGTATACACAGACTCTTCATTTAATAAAGAAGACATATCTTCAAGATAAGTTTCCCCCCGAATAAAGCTAATCTCATCTGTATATTGATTAGATATTGTCTGTACTGACTCATTCTCTAACTCTAATTCCCGGCGCTCTTCTTCACTTAAATAAGCCACCCCATCTTCCTCATTCCAATCATCTGTGTTAATCATATATCTTTTATTCTCTTCCTCTACATTATCTTTAAATGCCTCTATTGAATAATGATTAAGCGGAAAAAATTGATCAATATATTTTGCAAATATATTTTCTTGATTAGAATTACTAGTAGTTGAAGTGGCATAGCGAAGTAATGGAGAATTAGTGGTAATAACCTGACTGCCTATTTGTCGCATCATACTATCACCTAGGTTCCCCATAGTTTGTCTTATATCTGAATTAGAAAAAATTACGCTACTTTTCATAAGCACATAAGATAGCAGCATAACAATTACTACCCACATTGTTCTGTTAATATATTTAAATAATCTATTCTTCATTTATCTCATCCAATCAGTCTTATTGGTTTTACTATATAAAACGATTCCATTTTATATTATATTCTCTGAGATAATATTTATTACTCTATTAGCCCTTTACAATAGCAAGAGTTTAATGCTTCTGAGATAGTAAAACTAATCTTTTTTATTGATTCATCAATATTTTTAGGAGTTACAAACATATCCTTAACAGTTACTTCTCTAACCTCTTTCAAGAATGTATCTACTTCTTCCTCGTGGAAACCCTTATCAGCCATAAACTCTTCCATAGCATCATTCACAATCGTAGCCGCATCCACAACCGTTGGAACACCAATAGCGATCACTTTAATACCTAAGGACTCTTCATTCAGCGCCTCCCTATTATTACCAACCCCAGACCCCGGACTAATACCCGTATCTGTAATCTGTATCGTCGTATTCAACCTCCCAATACTCCTAGCCGCAAGCGCATCTATAACAATCAAAACTTGTGGATGAGTCTGCTCAATAATCCCCTTCAATATCTCACTCGTCTCCATCCCTGTCTGCCCCATAACCCCAGGCGCAATTGCACTAACATTCTCAATATTATTATGATCAAGAAACTCATCCCCATATTCCCGAGCAAGATGCCTCGTCACAAACAAATTATCTATAACCTGTGGCCCCAATGCATCCGGAGTAATCCCCCGATTCCCAAGCCCCGCAATCAATATCGTCTCTCCCTCCACCTTAGGATGCAACTGCCTCACATACTTTGCAATCTCCTTAGCCAATGGCTTATGATAACTCTCATCCCCCTCATTCAACTTAGGTGCCTCAATCGTAATATAATTCCCAATGGGCTTATTCATAATCTCAGCCCCATGCTCATCCTCAATAACCAAAGTCGTCACCTTAATCTCCTTCCCCTTACTATACCTCTCCTTCAACACCACCCCCTTAATCTCCACATTATCCTGCTCAAAACTTTCCCTAACCTCTAACGCTAAATCCGTCCTCACGCTCGTCCTCTGAACACCACCAACATTACCCATAATTCTTCCTCCAATCATAATTTTTTTAAATCTTAATGTTATAACACACTTTCAACTATTATCACTAACACCACTCAGTAAACAGGAACGATGACCTGAGTAAACGCTACTGAACAAGGTGTTTTTGCACTCGTCGGCACTTAGGCTCTGTCCTTTAGAGCCTTATGTACCGCTACGAAGTGCAACTAAGCGAAAGCGTCACCTTTTCAGAAGCATTTACTCAGGTCATCATTCCGTCACTAAGTCTTAACATAGATTTCCCAAAAAACTTTTAAAATATGTATTGACAGAAGGTGAAGTATGTAATAGTATGTATTAGTATGTTTCCATTAGTTGTCCGTGTCCGGCTATAATGGAACAAAAAGAACGAAACAGTGAATTGTCAAGTTAAGTCAATTCTATTGTTAATACAGTAGGCCACATGCGCAAGCCTATTGTGCAAATAATAATCTAATCATTTTTGGAGGTGCCCGAATTGGCTAACATTAAATCATCAAAGAAAAGAATTTTAGTAAACGCAGCAAAAACTGAAAGAAACAAAGCAATTAAGTCTAAAGTTAAAACTGCAATTAAGAAAGTAGAAACTGCTATTACAGCTGCAGACAAAGATCTTGCTAAAACTGCTCTTGTTGAAGCAATCACTATTATTGATAAAGCAACTTCTAAGGGAGTTTTCCACAAGAAGACTTCTTCTAGAAAGATCTCTCGTTTAACACTTGCTGTTAATAA
>CAZAKD010000226.1:0-3291 GCA_964485435.1 uncultured Lachnospiraceae bacterium | reverse complement strand
TATACTGCCATTGAAGCGGCTACTTTGGATGATGTAGTAGATTCTATCAATGGAGAAAGAGTATATATTAATCCTTCTACCTATGAAAGTACTGCATTATATGCAAAGGACGGAAGCGCGCTTTCGGGTTTGGGAATAAGTTTTTCTACCTCACTTAATTATGGTGCTCTGCTGGCGTCTGAAAAAGATTTTGATGTGTATGATGATTTGTTTATAGAGGGTTCTGTGGGTAGTGTTATCAATCCTGTTAATCTAATTAGTGATCCAACAGGTGGAGATTCCTCTGATAAATGGAGTTTTGAATTTGAAATGGACAATGTTGGTACAGTAAAGGCAACCTCAAGTAGCACGTACTATTATAGTAATTGGAAAGATCCAGAAGGGAACTGGTGGTATACAAGTAATGGAAATACTTATACAAGAACATTTTATCCAACTCCAAATGATGGAAGCCTCGACTCTGTCAATGGATCTTTGGTAAATAGCGGACTAGATTTGGTGAATGATAGTCTTACAGGGGGAACGGTGGTTGTTAGGTATAATTTGACGGCAGATTCAGCATATACATTACCTAATGGTGCTACTAGTAATAGTGTAGGCTATGCATATATGTATATACAAGTATCTGCTACAGATACAATAGACACCATATTTGAAAAACTGGAAAAGATAGGTGGAATTGATATTGCGGCTGGAAACGAGGCAACAAACAGTCCCTCTAGCTCCTCTTTTTATTCACGTGCATATAATGCAGAGGGGATAGAGATTGAATCCCCTGTTTACAAAGATGAAATATCCCTGAATATTCAATCTGGAGCCAATAATAAGGAGGCCATTCAGATTCAATATACAAGTTTAAACAATCATATTCTTGGAATAAATAATGTTTCCCTGCAGACCAGGGAGAAATCTGAAGAAACAATGGGAATTATAGACAAGGCTCAAGAAATTGTCTCAAGTCAAAGATCACAATTTGGCGCCTACAATAACAGAATGGAATCTGCCCGTTCTAATGTTGATAATATGGCAGAACGCACACAAAGTTCCGAATCTAGAATACGCGATGCAGACATGGCCAAAGAAATGATAGAATTTTCAAGGAATAAAATTCTTGTCCAATCTGGACAAGCAATGATAAGCCAAGCAAACCAACAGCCAGAAATGGTCTTGCAGTTATTGCAGTAAATTTTGTGTATTGCTAGTAAAAATATTAAGGAAAAAAATTATGATTATACCTCCATCAGAGCTTACTGTGAAGAATGTGGTGAAGAAATGTCTATTCCAGGTTTAATAGATAAAGATCAGCAATTATTTGATGCACATTATAGATTGATTGAAGATATTGTAACAAAGGCTGAAATTAATAGAATATTAGAAAAGTATAATATCGGAAAAGCACCGTTATCTTTAGTCCTTGGATTTGGAGAATTAGCATATAATAAAGCAATGATTTCGATTTCAGAAGAAAATAGTGATTTGGTGTCAGATAGTAAAATCGAGGAAGTGACCCAGTATATATTATGTAAAAACGAGGAGATAACACCACTATCTTTACAAAAACAGCTATATTTTATTCAGGGGATTTATTTGAGTTTATATAAACAGATTTTATTTAATGTTAATTGTGAAGCTTGGTTACATGGCCCAGTTTATCCGGAAATTTATCATAAATATAAGAAATATGGTTATGACCCAATTGAAGATAAAGAAAATTTATTTTGCGAGAAAGATTTGGAGTCAAAATTACCATTTAATGAAAAGAAAGTTATTGATTTGGTAACTCAAACTTTTGGACGATATAGTGGAAAGATTTTAGAAACAATTACACATAAGGAAGAACCATGGAAAATAGCACGAAGAGGGATTAATACCATTGATTATTCAAATGAAATAATTACAATAAAATCAATTGAAGAGTATTTTGCAGATGTTGCGATAAGATATAATTTATTAGATTCCGCAGATATAATTCGGTATATTGATGATATTTTAATTAAAGATGAAACGGATGTTAAATAATATTAAAAAGGCCGATGGTGTAGACTGATTTCAGTCAAAGCCATCGGCTTTTTCTTCCCCAAAGTTTATTTTATTGTATTAGTTACTATTTTCATATTATTAGAGTTTTTAGAGTAGTAGTTGTACAGTTGTATGAATCTAAGAAATTCATCATCTGATTTGTAAATTTTCTTATTATCACGTATATAATTTTTTATAAATCTATCTTTTTTATTAAAGGTTAAGGATAAGCCGGTATTAAATGTTATATTATGATACTTAATAAGTCTTGTATACATAAGAATATGGTCATATATATGATTTCCACTCAGGGCGACATCGACTATTTTATACTCAATATTGGTAAAGATATCCTTGAGGTAGACATATCCTTCATCAATATCAGTCTTTATAATTTCAAACAGACCTATCGTTGAATCTAACATACTGTGTAGAAATTTTGTTTTTTCAGGTTTTCTATAACGATGGGATTTGATAAAATCTTCTGTGATGCAATTCATATTAGGAGCTGCCTTGTATATTAACAAATCGTAAAGTGCTTGTGTGCCTTCTCTTGTTTCTAAATCAAAACTACTTTCAAGTAAATGGAATGGTTCCTTATTTTTGATTGAATAATCATTGTTGAAAACATCAATATTATGGATATCATTATCGTTGATTTTAAACTGAAATTTGCCAGCTTCATGATAATTAATCATAGTATTTACGATTATACTGTGCATTTTTCGGGCTTTATAATATTCTTTTATATGTGACTTTCTATCCAATGAAAATTTACGAAGATTAGTTAGAGTCTGTAGTAAAAATGTTTGGTCATTAAAGTTCTCAGATAAATTTAAAAAATGATCTTCGTAATTATCGACACCAGATTTATTCAAATTCGCTTCAGTGCCAAGAAGCATATTTTGGAGATAACAGCATTTTTTATATTTTTTCCCACTTCCGCAAGGACATGGATAATTTCTTTCTATCTTCATAATTATATAGCCTTCTTTCGTGATAAAAGTTAAAGTTGATGTTTATTGTTATTTCAAGTCTATTGTATATTATCTATCGAAAAAAACAAGACAATATTTTTTTATAATAAATAAGTTTGAAGATAGACAACATATAAGATATAATAAGTCTAGGCAAGTAGATTTAACGAAGTTTAATAGAATGAAGAATACAGCAAAGTACAAGTTGCTGCTTCTTTAGATATAACGGAGGAAATTACGATGAATAAAGATATTTTAAGAAAAGAAATACTAACAAAAGTAAAAGAATACTATG